>NZ_JBFBBQ010000023.1:0-113262 GCF_040682775.1 Amycolatopsis sp. NPDC051106
CAGCCGCCGGCACCCCCCGCGCCTCCAGCGCCTCCCGCGCCCCCCGCGGCGCCGCCCGTCGAGCCCGCGCCGCCGCCGGTCGAGCCACCCGCGCCGCCCCCGGCGCCTCCCGCCCCGGCACCGGCGTCGATGTCCGCGACCACCCCGCCGGCCGGCGTCGAGCTCAGCCCCGGCGCCGCGACGAACCTGCCCGTCACCGTGCGCAACGACGGCGGGAGCCTGTCCGAGCCCGTCGCCGTCGCGCTGAACCTGCCGCCCGGCGTGCGCGCGATCGACGCGGCCGGTGGCGGCGCGCCGATGGCGTTCGCGCAGGACGGCGCCCCGATGTCGGTGAACTGCCCGGGCGGCGAGGGCACCGTCGTCTGCAAGACCGGCGCGGGCCTGCAGCCCGGTCAGAGCGCGACGCTGAACTTCCGGCTCCAGGCCGACGAGGACGCCCAGGGCGGCACGGTCACCGGATCCGTCACCGCCGGCGTGCAGATCAACGTCGCGGTGAGCGTCAAGGTCACCGTGAAGCAGCCGCAGGAAGCGGTGGTCCTGGAGGCGCAGGGCGACGGGCTTTCGGCGTTCCCGTGGACCCGCAACCCGCTTGTCTACGTGCGAGTCCGCAACACTGGCGAGACGACCAAGCCGGTCACGGTCACCTTCGACCACCCGCTGTGGCAGTGGTGGAGCCTGCGCGGCTTCCCGTGCGCGCCTTCCGGCGAGGGCGCGACCTGCACGACGAAGACCGCGCTGGCGCCCGGCCAGCACGTCAACCTGTGGGTGCGGCTGAAGGGCCGTCCCGACGACGGGCGCGTCACGATCACGGCCCAGCTCGGCAAGGCCTCGGCGGGGCCGGTGACCGTGGACTTCGGCTGCTACCACCACTGGTGCGGCCAGGATCCGCTGCCGACGACGACACCGCCCACACCGTCGACCACACCCACCAAGCCCACGAAACCGACTCCGTCGAAGCCGTCGTCCACCCCGCCGGCGACGACGACGGAAACCAAGCCGACGACCGAGCCCCCGACGTCGACGACCACGACGAGCGCGCCGCCGCGGCCGACCGGCAAGCCCGGCAACCAGCCGCCGACCGTCACCCCCGAGAAGGGATTCGGCTGGCTGACCGGGTAGCGTCCGCGCGGTGCGCGAGCTGCTGAAGAAGCATCGCGAGCTCCTCCGCTTCGCCGTCGTCGGCGGGATCAGCTTCGTGATCACGATGTCCGTCAACTACGGCTTGAAGTTCACCGTGCTGCGGACCCACCCGGTGACGGCGCTGATCGTCGGTGTCCTCGTCGCGACGATCTTCTCCTACGTCGCCAACCGCGAGTGGTCGTTCCGCACCCGCGGCGGCCGGGAACGGTCGCACGAGGCCGCGTTGTTCTTCGTGATCAGCGGCATCGCGCTGGGCCTGAACGCGCTGCCGCAGTGGTTCTCGCGGTACGTGCTGGACCTGCAGGCACCGCACCTGACGGCGTTCGGCGTCGAGGTGGCCGACTTCGTCAGCGGGATCGTCATCGGCACCCTGCTCGGCACGGTGTTCCGGTGGTGGGCGTTCAAGAAGTGGGTCTTCCCGGAAGAGGACGCGCGCGGGGTGGTCGTGGTCGCGGAAGATCCGGACATTCAGGACCGCAAGGCCGCCTGACCACGAGTAAACGCCGTGTGCTTCTAGACTGCACGGTGTGACCGTTGTGGAAACCGTGCTCAAGCGCACGCCCGAACCACTGCGTTCGGTGCTGATCAAGCACCGGGAGCTGCTGAAGTTCGCGATCGTGGGCGGCACGACGTTCTTCGTCGACAACGGCGTCTGGTACTTGCTCAAGCTGTCCGTGCTCGAGTCGAAGCCGACGACCGCCAAGGCGATCGCGATCATCGTCGCGACCATCGTGTCCTACATCCTCAACCGCGAGTGGTCGTTCCGCACCCGCGGCGGCCGCGAACGGGCGCACGAAGCCACGTTGTTCTTCGTGATCAGCGGCATCGCGGTCGTGGTGAACCTGATCCCGCTGTACGTCTCGCGGTACGTGCTCGACCTCGAGGTCCCCCACGTGACGCGGCTGGTGCAGGAGGTCGCGGACTTCGCGAGCGGGTCGATCATCGGCATGCTGCTGGCGATGTTCTTCCGCTTTTGGGGCTTCAAGAAGTGGGTCTTCCCGGACGAGCTGGGCGAGCGCCGGCGCGACAACGGTGACGTGACCCGGCTGCACTGACCGTCCCGGCCCCGATCACCGCGAGCCGGCCTGTGGATCTCGCGTGCTCCGGACCGCGACTCGCGTGATGGAAGACGTAACTGGCGTGATTGCCGCCGGAACTCGCGAGTCACGGCCCCGATCACGCGAGTCACGAGTCCCATCACGCCGGTTCCGTCCCTGATCACGTGATCCAGCGGGCATCACGCGTGTTTTGGCGGGGCATTTCGCGTGATCAGAAAGGCATCGGCCTGGCACCGCTCGAAACTACTTGTCTTTAGACATGTAGTTGTCTACAGTCATCCTCGTCAGTGTTCCTTCGTGAGGACGCCGTCCGGGTTCGGCCGGGCGAGCGGGACGATTCGAGGTGGTTTCCGAGCGCGAAGAGGTCGCACCCGTTCGCGGGTGACGATGGAGCCTTTTCCCGACTCGACGGGACGCGTGCCCCTGGCCGCGTCCGCATCTCTCGTCCCTTCTGACGAAACAAGGACTTCTCTTGAGCACCACCGCGCTGAAACGCGCTCAAAATCCTGCCCTCGCGAGCCTGTTCCTGTCCGTCTTCCTCGCGATGCTCGACGCCCAGGTCGTCGCCACCGCCCTCCCCCGGATCGCCGCCGAGTTCGGCGGGGCCGGGTCCTACGCCTGGGTCACCACCGCCTACCTGCTCGCCGGGAGCGTCACCGCTCCCCTGTACGGCAAGCTCGGCGACGTCTTCGGCCGCAAACGCGTGCTCCTGGGCGCGCTCGCCCTGTTCCTGCTCGGTTCGCTCGCCTGCGGCCTGGCGCCGTCGGCCGGCGCGCTCATCGCCGGCCGGGTTCTGCAGGGCGCTGGCTCCGGTGGCCTCTTCGTCTCCGTCGGCGCTTCGCTCGGCGAGATGTTCACGCCTCGCGAAGGCGCGAAGTACTTCGGGTGGTTCTCGATCTGCTTCGCCGTCGCGTCGCTCGCCGGCCCGGTCGTCGGCGGCGTGCTCACCGGGGTCGCCGGGTGGCGGTCGATCTTCCTGGTCAACCTGCCGCTCGGACTCGTCGCCGTCGCTCTCCTCAAGAGCCTCGACCTGCCGAGACGACGACGTGAAGCGCCCTTCGACTTCGCCGGCGTCGTCCTGCTGGGCGGGGCGATCACCGGGTTCACCCTGCTCACGCCGTGGTCGATCGGCCTCGGGACGGTGGCGGCCGTCGCGTTCGTCTTCACCGAGCGAAAAGCCGAAGCGCCCGTGCTGCCCCTACGTCTCTTCAAGGACCGCACGTTCACCGTGTCCGTCGTGCTCAGCGTGCTCGCCGGCTTCGCGTTCCTCGGCTCGATCAACTACATCGCGGTCCTCCTGCAGGCCGACGCCGGCCCGGCGGAAGGCGGGCTGCGGCTGGTGCCGATGACGCTCGCCGTCTCGCTTTCCTCGGTCGTCGCGAGCAAGATCATCGCCCGCACCGGCACCTACCGCTGGGCGCCGCGGCTGAGCATGGCCCTCGGCCTGCTCGCCGTGCTCGGCCTGACCACGCTCGACGCACTACCCCTGGTGCTGGCCTGCCTGGTCGTCTTCGGCCTCGCGGCCGGGCTGAACCTGCAGGTGCTCGCCATGGCGACGCAGAACACCGCACCACCGGCGGATCGCGGCGCCGTCGCCGCCGGCGTCAACCTCGCCCGCGCGCTCGGCTCGAGCCTCGGCCCGGTCGCGCTCGGCTTCGCCTACCAAGCCGGCACGCACGGTGTCTTCCTCGCCCTGCTGCCGGTGCTCGCGCTCGCCCTCGTCACGGCGTTCGCGCTCCCGCACGTCCCTCTCAAAACCGGAGAATCCCGATGATCTTCGTCCTCGGCGCCACCGGCAAGGTCGGCCGCGCCCTCGTCCCCGCCCTGCTCGACGCCGGCGCCGCCGTCCGCGCCCTGACCCGCGACCCGGCCCAGGCCCGCATCGACTCGCGCGCCGAAGTCGTCCAGGCCGACCTGGACACCGCCGACCTTCCCGCGCTCCTCGACGGCGCGGACCGCGTGTTCG
The DNA here is from genome assembly GCF_040682775.1 of Amycolatopsis sp. NPDC051106. NCBI lineage: Bacteria > Bacillati > Actinomycetota > Actinomycetes > Pseudonocardiales > Pseudonocardiaceae > Amycolatopsis > Amycolatopsis sp. NPDC051106. The sequence goes on from NZ_JBFBBQ010000023.1 coordinate 4,165, forward strand.
TGCTGACGCAGGGGCACAGCGCCGGCCGCGAACAGGCGGTCGCGCAAGCCGCCGCGCGGGCCGGTGTCGCCCACCTCGTCAAGCTGTCCACCACCGGTGTCCACTTCGGACAGACAGATCCGATCACCCGCGCCCACGCCGAAGCCGAGCAGGCGGTCCGCGAAGCCGGGCCGGCGTGGACGATCCTGCGGCCCGGCGCGTTCATGGACAACCGGTTCGCCTGGCGCGAAACCATCCGCGACGAGAACGCCGTGTACGTCCCCGAAGGCGATCCGGCGTCCGCGCTGATCCACGTCCGGGACATCGCCGCGGTCGCGACGCTCGCCCTCACGACGTCCGGGCACGAAGGCGCCACCTACGAACTCACCGGCGGTGCGGCCCTGACGACCGGACAGCAGGTCGCGATCCTCGCCGACGTCCTCGGCCGTCCGGTGAAGTACGTGGAAGAGCCCCAGAGCGCCGCGCGCGACCGCATGATGCGGAAGTACGGCTGGCCCGCCGAAGCCGTCGACGGGTTCTTCGCGCTGAAGCGGGAGTCCGCCGAGCACGAACACGTCGTCTTCGACACCGTCGAGCGCGTGCTCGGCCGGCCGCCGCGCACGTTCGCCGATTGGGCACGTGAGAATGCGGCCGCGTTCCCCTACCATTACCGGGGGTGACCGGGGAGGTGACCGGATGGGCAAGAGCCTGCGGGTCCTCGTCGTGGACGATCACCCGCTGTTCCGCTTCGGCGTGTGCACGCTGCTGGACGCCGAACCCGGGATCGAGATCGTCGGCGAAGCCGCCAGTGGTGGCGCCGCGATCGACGCCGCGGGCGCCTTGCTCCCCGACGTCGTGGTCATGGACCTGCACCTGCCCGACCTGTCCGGGATCCAGGCGACCCGGCACATCGCGGCCGTGAGCCCGGACACCGGCGTGCTGATGCTGACGATGGCCGACGAGAGCGAGTCTGTCTTCGCGGCGATGCGCGCCGGTGCCCGCGGCTACCTGCTCAAGGACGCCGAGCCGGACGAGATCATCCGCGCGGTGCAGGCGGTCGCGCGACGAGAAGCCATCTTCGGCCCGGACATCGCGAACCGCGTGCTCGGCTTCTTCAACCAGCCACCGCCCGCGAGCGAGCCGGTGTTCCCGGAGCTGACCGTGCGCGAGCGGGAGGTCCTGTCCCTCATCGCGGCCGGGCACAGCAACGGCGTCATCGCGAACACCCTGTGCCTGAGCCCGAAGACCGTGCGCAACCACATTTCGAACGTCTTCAGCAAGCTGCACGTCGCGGATCGCGCCGAAGCGATCGTCCGCGCCCGGGACGCGGGCCTCGGCCGGTCCTGACGGGCAGCCCGTCCGGGCAACATCGGGACGCCGGTCCCATGCGCCCGGGACACCCGGACGGGCACTCTGGTCAGGTGAGGGGTGGAACTCTCGCACCGTTCGAGGGGAATGGGTGACGATGTTCGAATCCGACAGGACGCCGGTGGTGGTCCGCGCCACCGACCCGATCCTGCACAACGGCGTCTGCATGGCGCTGCGTTCGCGGGACGAGGTCCGCGTGGTGGACGGCGAAGCGGGTGATCCGGCCGTGGTCGCGCTGCTGGTCGCCGACCGGCTCGACGAGACCATGACGCAGCTGCTGTCCGCGCTGCGCCACCAGGGCTTCACCCGCATCGTGCTGGTCGCGGGGGAAGTCGACGACAACGAGATCCTCAACGCCGTCGAGCACGGGGTCTGCGCGGTCGCCCGCCGCGCCGACGCCGGGCCGGAGGTGCTCGTCCGGCTGATCAAGGCGGCCGCGGCCGGGGAGGGCGCGCTGCCGCCCGACCTGCTCGGCCGGCTGCTGAACCGGGTTTCCCGCCTGCAGCGTCAGGTGCTCGAGCCGCGTGGTCTGCACCTGGGCGGGATGAGCGACCGGGAGACGGAGGTGCTCCGGCTCGTCGCGGCGGGGTACTCGACGCAGGAGATCGCCGACCAGCTGTGTTATTCGCAGCGGACGGTGAAGAGCATCCTGCACGACGTGACCAACCGGTTCCAGCTGCGCAACCGTTCGCACGCGGTGGCTTACGCGCTGCGAGAAGGGTTGATCTGAGCACCCGGGTGGGAGGGCGCGCCCTCCCACCCGGGCACCACCGAAAGCGCTTCCCCAGCACGAAGTGCTTTAGCCGCAAGGAGATCCGGCAGCGCTAACGTGGGACGCGCTCGGCGGGCCAGCGCACTTCGGGGACGTCGCTCGGCCGCGGCACCTTCAGGAAGAGGCTGAACACCGCCGGGCGCCGGTTCGACAGCTCCAGGCGTCCGCCGTCGGCCTCGACGAGCGCCCGGGCCAGCGCCAGCCCGACACCCGTCGAGCCGCCGCCGGAGAACCCGCGCTCGAAGATGTGCGGGGCCAGTTCGTCCGGCACGCCCGAGCCCGTGTCGCTGACCTCGATCACCACCGTGCCGTCGGCGTCGCCGCGACGCGCGGCCACCGTGACCGTGCCCGAGCCGTGGCGCAGGGCGTTGTCCAGCAGCACCCCGACCACCTCGCGCAGCCGGCCCGGTGTCGCGCGCGCCATCAGGCCGTCGGCCACGCGCATCCGCAGGTTGCGCCCCTCCGAGCGGAGCAGCTCGCGCCACTCCTGCGCCATCTCCGGCAGCTGCGTCGGCAGGTCCACCGGTTCCGCGCCGACCTCGCGGGCCGCCCGCGCCGCCGCGAGCAGCTCGTCGAGCGCCTCGGCGAGCCGGTCGGCCTGTTCCTGGGCCGCCTTCGACTCGTCGGCCACCTCTTCGTCCGGGTGCACGGTGAGCGGTTCCAGCCGCAGCTGCAACGCCGTCAGCCGGCTGCGCAGCTGGTGCGAGACGTCGCCGACGAGCTGGCGTTCCCGCTGCACGAGCTGGGCGAGCGCGGTGCCGGACGCGTCGAGCGCCTCGGCGACCATGTCGAGCTCGCCGACGCCGTAGCGGCTCGGGTCGGGCCGGAAGTCCCCGCCGCCGAGCCGGGACGCGCGTTCGGCGACGTGCCGCAGGGGCTTCGCCAGCCGCCTCGCCGTCGCGATCGCCACCACCGCGCCGGTGCCGATCGACAGCAGCACGAGCAGCACGACGACCAGCGTCACCGTCGTCTGCCGTTCGTGCATCGGGCCGGCCGGGACGGCGATCGCGACCTTGCCGTCGCGCGCCAGGTCGGCCGTCTCGGTGACGGTGTCGGGACCCGGGTCGTTGCCGTAGCGCTTTTCCTGCTGGTTGGGGACCTGCACGGTGAGCAGCCCGTTCGCCGGGACGGCCGCGCGCACCTGGTCGAGGTCGATCTCCTGGCCGTTGGCGATCTCGGTGTCGAGGATCGCCGCCGCCGCGCGGGCGTTTTCGGCGAGCGTCTCGCGGTAGCTCGACTCGATCTGCCAGCTCGCCACGATGCCCAGCGGGATGCCGAGGACCGCCGCGGTGACGGCGACGGCCAGCAGGATGGCCAGCAGGATGCGACGGCGCACGGCTTATTCGGCGTTGAACCGGAAGCCGACGCCGCGGACGGTCGCGATCCGCCGCTCGCCGTCGTGGGCCTTGCTGGTGCGGCCGGCGGCCTCGTCGGCGGCGATGGCGAGCTTCCGCCGCAGCCACGACATGTGCATGTCGAGCGTCTTGGACGTCTTCGACTCGAGGTCGTTCCAGACCTCGGCGAGGATCTCGTCGCGGCTGACGACCTGCCCGGCGCGGCTCATCAGCACGCGCAGCAGCTCGAACTCCTTGTTCGCCAGCTGCACCTCGTGCAGGTCGACGGTGACCAGCCGCGCGCCGAGGTCCATCCGCACGCCGCCGGCTTCGAGGACCTCGGGCACCCGGCGGCGCAGCAGCGCGCGGATCCGGGCGAGCAGTTCCGCGAGCCGGAACGGCTTGGCGACGTAGTCGTCGGCGCCCGCGTCCAGGCCCACGACGAAGTCGACCTCGTCGGTGCGCGCGGTGAGCATCAGGACGGGCAGCTCGGTGCCGTTCGCCCGGAGCCGCCGGCAGACCTCGAGACCGTCCATGCCGGGCAGCCCGAGGTCGAGCACGAGCAGGTCGACCTTCCGGGCGGCGGTGGCGTCGAGCACCGAAGGGCCGTCGGTGACGACGTGGATCTCGTATCCCTCACGTTCGAGGGCGCGGGAGAGCGGTTCGGCGATGGCCGGATCGTCTTCGGCAAGTAGGACCATGCTCACCTGGCCAACTCTACGGCGAAGAGGCGTGAAACCATCGTGACCGTGCCTGGCTACGGAGATGATCTGGCCCTCGCCACCCGGCTGGCTGACGCCGCCGACGCGATCACGACGGCGCGCTTTCGCGCCCTGGACCTGAGGATCGAGCGCAAGCCCGACCGCACCCCGGTGACGGACGCGGACACCGCGGTGGAAGACGCGATCCGCTCGTTGCTGGCTTCGGAGCGTCCGGACGACGCGGTGCTCGGCGAGGAGCGCGGCGGTTCGGCCGCGACCGGCCGGGCGTGGGTGCTCGACCCGATCGACGGCACCAAGAACTTCCTCCGGGGTGTACCCGTGTGGGCGACCCTGATCGCTCTCGTCGAAGACGGCGACCCGGTCGTCGGCATGATCAGCGCGCCGCTGCTGGGCCGCCGCTGGTGGGCCGCCACGGGTTCGGGCGCGTTCTCGTCCGATTCCGCCGGGACCCGCCGGCTGTCGGTTTCCGGCGTCTCGTCCCTTTCGGACGCTTATCTGTCCACGACGGACGTGAACTCGTGGCGCGAGCACCACTCGCGCGAGAAGTACCTGGAGCTGGTCGACGCGTGCTGGGAGTCCCGCGCGTTCGGCGACTTCTGGCACCACGTGCTGGTGGCGGAGGGCGCGCTGGACGTGGCGGCGGAGTGCATCGTGAACCCGTGGGACGTCGCGGCGGCGCAGGTGATCGTCACCGAGGCGGGCGGCCGGTTCAGCGACCTGGACGGCGCCGGCCGGTACGACAACGGGAGCGCGTTGTCGACGAACGGCCGTCTGCACGACGAAGCGCTGGCGATCCTCAAGCGCTGACGCAAAGCCGTGAATGTCGCATCGAGGGACTTGAAGTCCGTCAATGCGACATTCACGGATTTCAGGAACCCGGCAGCAGGCCCACGGCGCCGCGCGCGACCTGCGCCCAGGCCAGCCGGCCGAAGAGGTAGTGGCACGCCACCTGCTCGCTGGTGAACCGCGCCCAGTCGTAGCGGTTGCCCTGCTCCCGCCAGAAGACCTCCCACGCCTCGTCCTCGCCCTGCATCAGGCACCAGGCGTTGTCGACCTCGGCGCCGAGCGAGACGACCTCCGGCGGCACGCCCAGCACGCCGAGCCAGCGCTGGATCGACTGCGTGTTCATCAGTCCTCTTCCCCCTTGGCCTCGGCGAGGTAGCCGAGGGTCACGAGCTCGTCGGCCGCCAGCAGCGCACGGTACCGGGTACCGCCGCCGACCTGGCCGAACCAGTTCGCGGTCTCCGACCGCCACATCGGCACCGCGCGCACCACGACGTACCGGCGGTACTCGGCGTCCAGCATCCCGGGCGGCAGCGAGCGTTCGGCGAACGGCGTGCCGTCGGCGAAGAACACCCGCCCGTACGCCGGCCCGAAGCGGTCGAGCACGGTGTTCATCGGGACCATCACCGGCTCGCCGTGATCGACGCACCCCTCCGGGTAGTGGTCGCCCGGCGGCCACGCGTACTCCGGCCCGAGCTCGCTGTGCCCGACGACGAACCGGCGGATCCACACGGCCTGCGTCGCCCGCGCGTACGGGACGTAGCCCTCGGTCAGGTGCCGGGGCACCGGCCGCGGCGGCGCGGTCGGCGACCGGCGGAACCCGGCGGTGACGTTGGTGAGCGCCTGGTCGTCGAAGATCAGCCGGGCGTCCGGGTGGTCGTTCGGGCCGAAGCCGTCCGGGTCCTCGGGCAGCGGCAGCTGCAGCGCCGGGCGGTCCATCGCCACCGGCAGGTGCCCGATCGGGAACATGTGCACCAGGAACAGCGCGACGACGCTGCCCCGCTCGGTGCGCGGCGACCCGAGCGCCGGCAGCGGCACGGGCGAACCGGGGTTCGGCGGCGGGCCCGCCACGGGCGGAGGCGGTCCGGCCGGCGCGGGCGGCACCGGCGCGGGCGGGGCCGGGGCCAGCGGGAACGGCGGCAGCAGCGGCGACACCGCGTGCGGCCACGCCGCGGGGGTGCCCGAGGGCGGGGTCGGCGCCTCTTCGAAGGCGCCGGAATCCGTCAGGCCGTACTCAGGCAGCCGGATCGGCCCGGTGTCGAGGTCGGCCTCGACCGGTTCGGAGCCCGCCTCGGAAGGCTCGGTCACACCCATCCTCCGGCTCGGTCGGTGCCCGCGGGCACACTGTTCGACTCGGCCGCGGCCGGTCCCCCTTGATACCGCACGCACCGCGTGCGGGTGCGGGTGAGGTCAGCTTTTTTCCGGGGGCTCCGGGTGGCGGAGCCCCCGGCCCGGGGCGAAGCCCCGGATGTCACCGCTGAGCGCGGCAACCACGCGGGACGGGCTCGGGCGGCCGAGCTGTCCCGCCATCCACGCGCTGGCCGCCACCAGCGTGTCCAGGTCGACCCCGGTGGCCACCCCGAGGCCCTCCAGCATCCACACCAGGTCCTCGGTCGCCAGGTTCCCCGTGGCCGACTCGGCGTACGGGCAGCCGCCGAGCCCGCCCGCCGAAGAGTCCACTGTCGACACTCCACATCGGAGCGCCGCCAGCGTGTTGGCCAGAGCCTGACCATAGGTGTCGTGGAAGTGCACGGCCAAAGTACCGACATCGCCGAACAGCCCGACCAGGTTCTCGACCTGGCCCGCGGTCGCGACGCCGATGGTGTCGCCCAGCGAAAGCTGCGAGCACCCCATGTCCAGCAGGCGGCGGCCGGCGGCGGCGACCTGCTTCGCCGGCACGGCGCCCTCCCACGGGTCGCCGAAGCACATCGAGAGGTAGCCGCGCACGTCCAGGCCGGCTTCCCGCGCCCGCGTCACGACCGGCTCGAACATCGCGAACTGCTCGTCCAGCGACGAGTTGAGGTTCTTCCGCGCGAACGTCTCCGTCGCGCTGGCGAAGATCGCGATGTGCTCGACACCCGCGTCGAGGGCCCGGTTCAGGCCCTTCTCGTTCGGCACCAGCACCGGGTAGCGGACGCCTTCGCGGCGCTCGAGCCCGGCCAGCAGCTGCTCGGCGTCGGCCAGCTGCGGCACCCACTTGGGGTGCACGAAACTCGTCGCCTCGAGCGTCGTCAGGCCAGCGCCCGCGAGCCGGTCGAGGAACTCCAGCTTGACCTCGACCGGGACGATCGTCTTCTCGTTCTGCAGCCCGTCCCGCGGGCCGACCTCCCAGATCGTGACCCGCTCCGGCAGCTCGCCCGCCGAGGGGACCCGCTCCGGCAGGCCCAGTTCGCGCGTGCCCATCAGCGGCGTCGGTCGCCGCGCGGCGGGTGCCCGCCCTGGGGCGGCAGCGGCTCGGTCTGCTGCGGCTGCTGCGGGCCGCCCGCGCGGTAGTCGTCGTACGGGTTGTCGTTGACCTCGCGGTAGATCACCGTATGCACCTTCTCGACGTGCGGGATGTCCTCGAACCGCAGCGGCTCGGCCGACGCCGACTCGATGATCAGCGTGCCGCAGCCGAAGACCCGGTCCAGCAGGTCGTGCTCGAACTGGACGCTGTTGATCCGCCCCATCGGGATGTCGATGCCGGTGCGCTTCAGGACGCCTTCGCGGGCGATGAGGCGGTCGGTGGTCACGATGAAGTGGGTGGTGCGCCAGCGCACGAGCGGCACCAGGAACAGCCACACGATCAGCACCAGGGCGACGACGCCGATGGCGATCAACCCGACCGTGTTCCACGGCGAGCCGGCGTCCTTCGCGAGGATCGCCAGCCAGATACCGGCGCCCAGGGTGACCAGGAACGCGAGCGTCGGGAAGATCAGCATCTTGAAGTGGGGGTGACTGTGCACCACGACGTGCTCTTGCTCGCTGAGCAAATCGTCCGGATAAGCCACGGCGGACGCTCCCAAGGTCGGTGCGGCGATGTCGCTTCACCGTACCGGCGAGACGCCCGGCCGGTGAGTGCAACGCCCCGAAGAATCAGGCCGGGCGGACGTGGACCACGTCACCCGCGAAGACGGTGTGCCGGCGGCCGCCGGTCAGGTCGACCTGCAGCTGGCCGGCGGCGTCGATGTCGGCCGCGCGGCCGACGAGCGACGTACCGTCCGGCAGCTGCACCTCGACGTCCTGGCCGAGGGTCGCGCAATGGGCGCGGTAGTCGCCCAGCAGGCCGGCTTCGGTGAGGTCGCCGCCCGCGAGCCGCCAGCGCTTCTCGAGGTCGTCGAGCTCCGTGAGCAGCGCGATCGCGACGTCGGTGCGGTCGGTGTTCGTGGCGCCCAGCTCGGCGAGCGACGTCGCGGGCAGGCCGCCCGGGCCCGGCTGGACGTCGCCGAGCGGCAGGACGTTGAGGCCGACGCCGAGCACGAGCGACGGCGGGTTCCCGGCGACGGCCTCGGCGAGGATCCCGGCGCACTTGGCGCCGCCGGAGAGGACGTCGTTGGGCCACTTCAGCACGGCGTCGACCCCGACGCCGGCCGCGGCCGCCCGGACGGCGAGCCCGGCGACGACGGAGAGTGACCCCAGCGCCGTGAACGGGACGCCCGGCCGCAGCGCCACGCTGAGGTACAGCCCGGCGCCCTTCGGCGAACTCCACTGGCGCGCTCGCCTGCCTACCCCGGCGGTCTGCTCCTCGGCCAGCAGAACGGTCCGGTCCGCGGCGCCGTCGTCGAGGGCTTTCCGCAGGTCGGCGTTGGTGGAGCCGGTGCGCTCGACGACGTCGATCTTCGCGTACCGGTCCTTGAGCGCCGCGGTCAGCCGGGCGGCGTCGATCTCTGCCATGTGTCCACCATATGGGAGTCCCCCTAACGTGCAAGGCGTTCGCTCGTTCACACAGAGGTGCGCTCTTCTAAATTGGACCCCGTGACGACCAAGCCGACCTCCTGGGCTCGTGGCGCGGCCTTGCGTGGCCTCGTCGCGCTGCCGCTCGTCGCGGGTCTGGTGGCCGCGGGCTGGCTGCTGGCCGACCGGTCGCCGGAGCCCGCTCCGGCGGCGCCCCTGCCGGTGGCGCGGGACGCGGCGTCGGGCCCCTCGGTCCTCGAAGTCAGCGCACCCGTGAAGGCCCAGGAACCGGGCCAGGGCGCGTCCGGCCAGGGTGGCAAGAGTCCGCTGCAGCAGTGGGCCGGCCAGCTGGCCGGGCCCCTCGACATCCCGGCGGACGCGTTGATCGGCTACGCGAACGGCGAGCTGGCGCTGCGGAGCGAAGACCCGTCGTGCCACCTCTCGTGGGTGACGCTGGCGGGGGTCGGCTCGGCCGCGTCGAACCACGGCCGGTCCGGCGGGAACCTCCTGGGCCTGACCGCGGCCCAGAGCAAGAAGTACGGCACCGACGCTTCGATCGCGGCCGGGCGCGCCCTGTGCGCGGGCGGCACCGACCTCGGCGCGGGCGCGGGCTGGTGGAAGGCCATCGCGGCCTACCACCCGGGCAGCGACACGGAGCTGTTCCGGCAGCGCGTCCTCGGCATGGCCCAGCTGTACGCGACGCTCTCCCTGGACCCGGCGGCGGCCGATTCGGCCCGGGTCCGCGCGACCCGGTTCGCCCTGGGCCAGCTCGGCCTCCCGTACGTCTGGGGCGGCAACGGCCCCGACGCGGGCGCGGCGGGCTTCGACTGCTCCGGCCTGACGAAGGCGTCGTACGACAGCGCGGGCGTGGCCCTTCCGCGCACGGCGGACAGCCAGTTCCGCGCGCTCCCGCCAGTGCCGGCTTCGCAGGAGCCCCGCCTGGGCGACCTGGTGTTCTACGGCAGCCCGGCGACGCGCATCCACCACGTGGGCCTGTACCTGGGCAACGGCCTGATGATCAACGCCCCAACCGAGGGCCAGGCGATCCAGATCCACACGTACCACTCGAAGGGCGACGACTACGCGGGCGCGGGCCGTCCGGCCTGAGTCAGCTCCCCCATCGCCCGGGCCAGCAGCGCGGCCTCCTCCTCGGGCAGCGCCTGTCCCAGCCGCACCATCTGCACGGCGGTCAGCAACGCCGTCCGGTCGTCCACCGTGCCGAGATCACCGAGGTACGGCGGCAGCAGCACCCCGAGCGCGCGGAGGTCCTTGCGCTCGCACAACTTGCCGAGCAGTTCGGTCAGCGCGGCGCTCCCGCCGTCGTCCGTCCGCAGGGCGGCGGCGATCGTGAACCGCATCCCGTCGCGGTACGGCCCGGCCGGCACGTCTTGGAGGCGCGCGGCCGCCTGCCGGTAGTGCTCCTGCGCCCGCTCGGCGTCACCGAGCTCTTCGTGCGCGCGGGCCAGGTTCAGGTGCAGCGACGGGTAGAACCCGCGGACCCGCTCGTCCCCCACGCGGTCCGCGCGCTCCAGGCACTCCTGGTTCCAGCGCAGCACGTCCTCGGGAGTCGTCTGATGCCGGGCGAGGTAGTGCGCCGCGACGCAGGCGCCGTAGTCGTCGGTCGCCGCGTCCCAAGCCTGCTCGAACAGCGCGTGCGCGGCTTCGTTGCGGCCTGCCGCTTCGGCCTGCATGCCTTCCGCGCACAGGCGAACGACCGCGTCATCGAGATCCATGGCGCTCAGGCTAGCGTTTTTGTCGGTGGTCGCCGCTAGCTTCGGCACCATGTACGAAATCGACTTCGCCGAGTTCCCGTCCACGTCGGCCACCGCGTCCGGCGAGTTCTTCGCGCGCGCCTTCGGCTGGGAGGTGACGCCGTACGGGCCGGCGTACGCGGACGTCCGCGGGCCCGGCCTCACCTTCGGTTTCCAGGCCGACACGGCCGAGCAACCCCGCGCGCCCCTGGTCACGATCCGCACGGACGACCTGGCGGCGGCCCGCACCGCGGTCGTCGCGGCCGGCGGGGAGGTGACGAAGGAACCGTTCGGCTTCCCCGGTGGCCGCCGCTTCCACTTCCGCGAGCCCGGCGGCAGCGAGCTGGCGGTGTGGTGCCCGGAATAGCCGTCACGACACCGCGGTGACGCCGTAGTACGTCGCGGGGTCGGCGGTTTCCAGCGGCAGGCCGAGCGCGAACCGCGTCACGAGGTCCGGGTTCGCGACGAAGTGCCGGGAGTACGACACCGCGTCGGCGATCCCGGCCCGGATCACGGCGTCCCCGGAGTCGCGGTCGAAGCCGTTGTTCACGATGAGCGAGCCGCCGAACAGGCGTCGATACCGCGCGAAGCCGGTGAAGTCCGGCCCGGCGTCGGGTCCGCGGAGGTGCAGGTACGCGACGTCGAGCCCGGCGACCAGCTCGTCGTATGCGGCGCGCAGGGATTCGTCCACAGTGAACAGTCCGCCCGTCCACCACGGCGAAAGCCGTACCCCGACAGCGATTCCGGAGGCACGCACGGCGTCGACGATCTCCAGCAGCAGCTTGGGGCGGCAACGCCCGTACGCGTCGGTGCGGCGGTTCGACCGCGGGTGCAGGAACTGCGCGAGCAGGTACACGCCGTTGGCCGCCACCTCGACGCCGTCGAAGCCGGCCCGCCGCGCGTTCTCCGCCGCCGCACCGTAGTCCGCGACGACGGCCCGGATCTCGGCCACGCTCATCTCGCGCGGAGTCACCGTCGGCCGCCGACCCGAGGTGGTGTGCACGGACTGTTCCGGGTTCACCGCCGACGGCCCGGCCGGCCGCGCGCCGAGGAAGTCCGGGTGCGAGACCGCGCCGGTGTGCCACAGCTGCACCACGATCCGGCCGCCGAGAGCGTGCACGACGTCCGTGACCTGGCGCCAGCCGGCGACCTGGTCCTCGGTGTACAGCCCGGGAACGTCCAGGAATCCGACAGCCCTCTCACTCACCCAGGTGCCTTCGGTGACGATCAGCCCGGCGCCGGCACGCTCCGCGTAGTAGACGGCCTGCGGTTCACCGGGCACGCCGCCGGGAACGTGCGCGCGGGTCGTCGGCGCCAGCACCACGCGGTTCGGCAGGCGCCATCCGCCCAGGTCGGCGGGGGTCAGCAAGCTCATCGGTCACCTCTGGTCGCAGCGATTCGTCGGGAGTGCGACGGTGGGTGCGGGTGAAAGGTGACCGATGGACGAGCTGGCCCGGCAGTTCGAGGCCGAACGCACGAGGCTGCGCGGGCTGGCCTTCCGGCTGCTCGGCTCGGCGGCCGAGGCGGACGACGCCGTCCAGGAAGCCTGGCTGCGGCTGAACCGGGTGGATTCGGTGGACAACCTGGCGGCCTGGCTGACGACGGTCGTCTCCCGCGTCTGCCTCGACGTCCTGCGCTCGCGGAAGGCCCGTCGCGAGGACCCCTTCGACGTCGTGCCGGAGCCCACGGCCGACGCCGATCCGGCCGACGAGGCCGAACTGGCCGACTCGGTGGGCCGCGCGCTGCTCGTGGTGCTGGACGCGCTGGGCCCGGCCGAGCGGATCGCGTTCGTGCTGCACGACCTGTTCGCGGTGCCGTTCGACCGGATCGCCCCGGTGCTCGACCGCACACCGGTGGCGGCGAAGAAGCTCGCGAGCCGCGCGCGGCACCGGGTCCGCGGCACGTCTCCGCTACCCCCGGCCGACCTGACGCGGCACCGCCGGGTCGTTGACGCGTTCCTGGCCGCGGCCCGCGGCGGCGACCTCGAGGAGCTCCTGGACGTCCTGGCCCCGGACGTCGTCCGCCACGCCGACGCGGCCGCCCTGCCGGCCGGAGCGGCCCTCGAGACCCGCGGGGCCCGTGCCGTGGCCGAGGAGACGCAGGTGTTCGGCAAACGGGCTCACTTCGCGGAAGCGGCCCTGGTGGACGGCGCGGTCGGCGTCGTCGTGGCCCCGCGCGGCCGGCTGCTGCTCGCGCTCGCGGTGACGGTCGAGGGCGAGCGGGTGGCGGCGTACGAGGTGATCGCCGACCCCGCCCGGCTCGCCGCGCTGCACGTCACGCTCCTCAGCGCTTGATCCGGTAGGAGAGGTGCGTGACGCCGGTCCCCTCGACGACCTCGGGCCCGGTCAGCTCGGTGGTGGCGTCGAGCTGGTCGAAGAACCGGACACCCGAGCCGAGCAGCACCGGGACGAGGTCGACCTGGATGCCGTCGAGCAGGCCGAGGTTGAGGCACTGCTGCGCGATCTTGGTGCTGGCGACCGCGACGTTCTTATCGCCGGCGACCTTCTTGGCCTGCTCGACGGCGCTTTCGACGCCGTCGGTGACGAAGGTGAACGGCGCGTCCGGGTGCGGCCAGTCCGCGGGTGCCTCGTGGGTGACGACGAAGACCGGCGCGCCCATCGGGTGCTGCCCGCCCCAGCCTTGGGTGATGTCGAACAGGTGCCGGCCCGCGATCAGCGCGCCGACGTTCTCCATGGCGTCGCGGAGCATCTTCGCGCTGGCTTCGGAGGTCTTGAAGGTGGCCCACTCGACGGCGGTCGGCACCTCGACGTCGCCGTTGCCGAACCACCCGAACAGGTGGTCGATGCGGTCCTGCGGGTCGGCGACGAAGCCGTCGAGGGACATGGACATGTTGGCGATGACGTCGGCCATTTCTAGCTCCTTCGTGCTGGTCGGAGGCAGTTTGCCTCGCTGATGAGAAGTCTTGCGCGATCGCCCGGCCGGAAGATCTGCCACCTGGCCGACATCCGGCGGCGGGTGGCCGATGCCTTGACAGGCACCCGCGGCTTGACGACCATGAACGTGTGTTCATGAACGCGTGTTCACGATGAAGGAGATGGGGATGACCGGGATCGTCAACACCGCCCAGGCCGAGGCGTGGAACGGCTACGAAGGGGAGCATTGGGCGTCGCACGCCGACCGCTACGACGCGGTGAACGACGGGTTCAACGGCTACGTGCTCGACCGGGTGGGCAGGGACGACCGGGTGCTCGACATCGGCTGCGGCAACGGCCGGCTGACGCGGCTCGCGGCGGCGCGGGCCCGGTCGGCGACCGGGGTCGACCTGTCCGGGCCGATGCTCGCGACCGCGCGGGCACGGGCGGCGGAGGTGCCGAACGTGGCCTTCGAGCAAGGTGACGTCCAGGTGCACCCGTTCGCCGAAGGCGGGTTCGACCTGGCGGTCAGCCGGTTCGGGGTGATGTTCTTCGCCGATCCGGTGGCGGCGTTCGCCAACGTCCGGCGGGCCCTGAGCCCCGGCGGACGGCTCGCGTTCCTCTGCATGGCGGCGCTCGCCGGCACCGATCTCGGCAAGGTATTCGGGGCGATGGCGGCGTACCTGCCCCAGCCGACGGGTCCGGACGGCAGCGGCCCGACGTCGTTCGCGGACCCGAGCCGCACGACGGCGATCCTGACCGAAGCCGGCTTCGAGGACGTGGAGTGCACCCACGTCGAGGCCGACCAGGTCTGGGGCCGTGACGTTCCGGACGCGGCGCGGTTCATCAGCGACTGGGGACCGGTCCGCCACCACCTGGGCATGGTCGACACCGCGACCGCCGCCAAGGCGACCGAAGCACTGACGGCGGCGCTCGAGCCGTTCGCGTGCCCGGAGGCGGTCCGCCTGCGCGGGGCGGCGTGGCTGGTCACGGGAAGGAGGTCCTAGGACGCTGGTTCTACGATGGCGGTGATGTCACCGAGGAAAGCCGCGGCTCAGCGGGACGGCCAGTCCCTGCACGACCTGCTGGTCGAAACCGCTCAGAAGATGATCGCCACGCACGGGACGACCGGGATGACCGTGCGCGAGATCGCGCGCATGGCGGGTGTCGCCGACGGCGTGCTCTACAACCACTTCTCCGACAAGGAGGAGCTGGTGGCCAGGGCCCTCCTGGAGCACGTGCGCACGACGGAAGCCGAGCTGGGCGAGCTGCCGGTGGCCGGCGAAGGGACTTTGGAGGGAAACCTCCGCCGCCACCTGGAGTTCGGCCTCGCCCTGCACGAGGTGATCGTGCCGGCGTTCAGCGGCCTGCTCGGGCAGCCGAGGGTGCTGGAGCGGTTCGCCGAGATCAGCGAGCGGTCCGGCTACTGGCGCGACCGCCTGCTGGCCTACCTGAGGGAGGAGCGCACCCTCGGCAGGCTGCGCCTGGAGTCCGAAGTGGACGCGACGGCGGCCATGCTGGTCGGCTACTGCCACGCCTCGGTCATGGCGGCGGTCTTCCCGCACACGGGCCCGCTCGACCCGCCCACGGTGGACTCGGTGGTGCGGGCGGCCCTCGACGGCATCGCACCCTGACACCGGCCTTCGCCCGCTTCACAGGGTTTCCGCCATCGGTATCCGTCCTTTGTGGAATTCTCGACACCAAAGCCGCCATTCGCACGGCAGAAAGGCAAAGACCGATGGACTCTGCCGCGATACCCTCGCGGCGTGGACGACGTCGAGGTCCGTGAGCTGCGGTACTTCCGCGCGGTCGCCGAAGAGCTGAACTTCTCCCGCGCCGCCGAGCGGCTCGGGATGGCGCAGCCACCGTTGTCCCGCGCGATCCGGTTGCTGGAGCGGCGGCTGGGCGTCCAGCTCTTCGAACGCACCAGCCGGCACGTCGAGCTGACACCGGCCGGGAACGTCCTGTTCATGGAGTCGGCGAAGGCACTGGACGCGGTCACGGCCGCGGTCCGGCGCACTCGCCGGGCGGCGCAGGAGCCGCCGGCGCTCGTCGTCACCGCGAAGCCCGGGTTCGCCACCGAACTGCTGCGGCGGATCGCCGACCAGCACCCGGACCCAGTCGAGATCCGGCTCGGCGAGTTCGGCGGGTTCGGCGCGCGGACGGCCACACTGCGCGACGGCCCGGCCGACGTGGCCTTGGTCGGCTGCCCGGGCGGCCACCGCGACCTGGACGTCGAGGTGCTCGTGACCGAGCCTCGGGTCGCCGCGCTCCCGGTGCGGCACGAGCTGGCGCACCGGGCGTCGCTGACCTGCGCGGACTTCACCGGTCGGGCGACGCCGTCCTGGCCGGACGCGTCGGCCGACGACCGGGCCTACTGGTCGGGCCGGGACGTGACCGGCGGCCCGGTCACGCCGGGGCCGGTGGTGCACGACAGCGCGCAGCTGCTGGAGACGGTCGCACTCGGGCAGGCGATCGCGCTGCTGCCGGTGTCGTTCGCGGAGGGGCACCCGCGGGCCGACGTCGTCTACCGGCCCGTCGCCGACGCGACGCCGTACTCACTCGCGCTCGCCTGGCCGGCGGGCGCCCGGGACCTGCGGATCGCGCGGTTCGTCCGGACGGCCGTCGAGGTCAGCGAAGCACTGCCTCGACCGGGAGCCGTCCCGGCGGGGTGACCGAGGGATCACCGGTGGCGCCCGCACGTCCGCGGCCTCGGCCTCGGCCTCGGGCTCGGGCTCGGGCTCGGGCTCGAACAGCGCACGCAGCTGTTCGGCGGGCGACCACGCCTCCGTGACCACCTTGAGCCGTGCCGGGTGCTGTCGCCCCGGGATTCAGCCCGCCTGCGCCGTCAGCTCGCCGCGGAACGTCGTGCGGTATGCGCTCGGTGACACTCCGAGGGCGGCCTGGAAGTGCTGGCGCAGCGATGCCGCCGTGCCGAAGCCGGCCTCCGTCGCGACGCGGTCGACCGGCAGGTCCGACTCCTCCAGCAGCTGGCGGGCTCGCTCGATCCGTTGCTGCGTCAGCCATTGCAGGGCCGAGATGCCGACCTCGTCGCGGAAGCGGCGGGTGAACGTCCGGGTGCTCATCGCCTCGCGGGCGGCTAGTTCGCGCAGCGTCAGCGGGCGGTGCAGGTTCTCCAGTGCCCACGCTCGCGCCGCTTTCGTGGACGACGTGCGCGGCTCGGGTACCGGCCGCCGGACGAACTGGGCTTGGCCGCCTTCGCGGTGCGGGGACACCACCGTGCCGCGGGCGACCTCGTTGGCGACGGCCGCGCCGTGGTCGCGGCGGATCATGTGCAGCACCAGGTCGATCCCGGACGCGACGCCCGCGGACGTCAGGACGTTGCCGTCGTCGGTGTAGAGGACGCACGGGTCGACCTCGACCTCCGGGAACCGGTTCTGCAGGTCGTCGGCGGAGCGCCAGTGGGTCGTCGCGCGGCGGCCGTCGAGGAGGCCGGCCGCGGCGAGCACGAACGCGCCCGTGCAGATCGACGCGATCCGCGCGTCCGCCGGGATCCGGTCCAGCGCCGCCGCGAGGGGCGGGGTCAGCACGCGCGCCATCGGCTCGTACTCGGCCAGCGATGCCGGGACGATCACCGTGTCGGCCTCCGCCAGCACCTCGGGACCGCGGTCGATCGGGATGGTGAAGTCGGCGTCGGTGCGGACCGGGCCGGGTTCGAGGGTGCAGGTCACGACCTCGTACAGCGGCTCGCCCGACGCCGAGCGCGCCTGCCCGAAGAGCCGGTGGACGATGCCCAGCTCCATCACGAGCATGCCGTCCCTGACCAGCACGGCGACGTGGTGACGCGAAGGGTGCACGAAAGCGGCCATGGCTCGATTCTTGCACATGTTGGCTATCAGGCCACTCGATCGAGGCGCCGGCCCGCGTGACCATCGAGGTCATGAACGTCTTGTGGGTTTTCGCGCATCCCGAGCCGCGCTCGCTGAGCGGGGCCCTCCGCGATGACGGGCTCCGGACGCTGCGCGAGCTCGGTCACGACGTCCGGGAGTCGGACCTGTACGCGGTGAAGTGGAACCCGGTGGTCGACGCGGCCGACTTCGGCGCCGAGGCGGGCGACGAGCGGCTGGTCGTCGGGGCGACGTCGGCCCGGGCGCACGCACGCGGCGAGCTGAGCCCGGACATCATGGCCGAGCAGGAGAAGCTCGACTGGGCGGACGCCGTCGTCGTGCAGTTCCCGTTGTGGTGGTACGGCATGCCCGCGATCCTCAAGGGCTGGTTCGACCGCGTGTTCGTGAAGGGGTTCGGCTACGGCGTCCGCGCGGCGGACGGCCGAACACTGCGCTACGGCGAAGGCAGGCTCGCGGGCAAGCGCGCGATGGTGGTGCTCACCGCGGGCGCCCGCGAGCCGGCCCTGGGTCCGCGCGGGGTGAACGGCGAGCTGAACGAGGTCCTGTGGCCGCTGCAGCACGGAACGCTGTTCTACGCGGGAATGTCGGTCCTGGAGCCCCTCCCGATCTACGGTGCCGACCGGTTGCCGGACGACCAGTTCACCGAAGCGCGGGAACGCCTACGCGAACGTCTGCGCACGCTGGAGACGGCCGACCCGATCCCCTTCCGGCCCCAGAACGGCGGCGACTACGACGAAGACCTGGTCCTGCGTCCCGACCGCGCACCCGGCGAGACGGGCCTGGCCGTCCATCTCACCTGAAGTGAGGGGCACATCGAGAGACCTGAAGTCCCTCGATGTGCCCCTCACGGCTTACGCGGGGAGGGTGAGCCGCTGACCCAAGCCGCCGTCCACCGGGAGGTCCGCTCCCGTGGTGAACGTCGCCTCGAACGCCAAGAACAGCACCGCCGCCGCCACTTCCTCCGGCCTCGCGTGTCTCTTCAGCGGCGTCACCTCGTCGCCCGTCGCTTTGAAGGCCGCCAGTACCGAAGAAGGCACCCCCGTCACCCCCATCGTCGGAGTGTCGGTGTAGCCCGGGCTGACCACGTTCACCCGGATCCCGCGCGGGGCCAGCTCGGCCGCGTACGTCAGCGCGAACGACCGGACCGCCGCCTTGGCCGCCGAATACGGCCCCATTCCGGCGATTCCCGCCCCGGCGGCCACCGACGTCGTGAACACGAACGACCCGCCCGGCCGCACCAGCCCCGCCAGTCGCTGGGCCGTGAAGTACGCGCCCTTCGCGTTGACGTCGAACGTCCGGTCGTAGATCTCCGGTGTTGTCTCGGAAAACGGTGTCAACGTCGCGAACCCGACGTTGATGAACACCAGGTCCACCGAGCCGAGGGTGTCCGCGGCGACCGAGGCGAGCGAGTCGATGTCGGCCAGCGACGAAGCGTCCGACGACAGCAGGTGCGCCGGCAGGTCCAGTCCCGACACGTCGCGGCCGGTCGCCAGCACCTCCGCGCCGCCGTCCGCCAGCGCCCGCACCACCGCCAGCCCCATTCCGTGCGTGCCGCCCGTGACGACGGCCTTCTTCCCCGAGTACTTCACCGGATCTCCTCGATGACGCTGGCGATCGCGTGCGCACCGTGGCCCGCCGCCACCGCGCGGTCGAACAGCTCCCGTACGGCCGCCGGCACCGAAGACCCGATCCCCTGCGCGCGGCTCGTCTCCACCAAGAGGCCGAGTCCGGCCGCGTTGATGTCCAATGCGGACACATCCGTCTCGTACTCGCCACTGGCCACCTGCGCGCCGATCCCCGGCAGGAACCCGCCGACCGCCGAAAGCCACGACAACGCCATCGGCGTGAACGTCGAAGGCGTGACGCCTTCGGTCTCCACCAACGCCAGCGCGTGCAGGTACCCGGCCATCGTCGACCACATGATGCCCAGCAGCACCAGGTCGTACAGCGCGGCCAGACCGGCGTCCTCGCCGAGGAACACCGGCTCCCCCAGCACCGACAACACCTCGCGCTGCGCCGAAAACGTCGAAGCCGAGCCGCTGTACAGGATCCGTGATTCCGCGGTCCCGATGCCCTGTGGCACCGCCATGATCACGCCGTCCACGTAGTCGATCCCCGCGGACGACGCCCACGAAGCGACCTCACGAGCCTGCGCGGGTGTTCCCGAAGTGAGGTTGACGAGCACCTTCGGGGAAGCGGCTTCCAGCACCGCCCGCTGACTGTCGTATGTGGACAGACAGCTGACGACGACGTCCGCCGAGGCCACCTCCGCCGGCGTGGCCGCGAGCCGCGCGCCGCGGTCGAGCAACGGTCCTGCCTTGAGCGGCGACCGGTTCCACACCACGACGTCGTGGCCCGCCCCCAAAAGCGCGCCGGCGAGGGCCGAACCCATCCGGCCCAGGCCGAGCACGCCCACTTGTTTCTTGCTTTCTCCCATGCCGATCATGCTGCGGGCGCGCTTTACGATGGACAAGTACCGACTAATAAGTCAGGTACCCACCCGAAGGTAAGGATCCTGCATGCTGGCGAGAACCTACCGCTGCGGACTGGACGCGGCGATCGACGTCGTCGGCGGTCGCTGGAAGGCCTTGATCCTCTGGGCCTTGCACGCCGAGCCGCTGCGGTTCGGGGAACTCAAGCGGAAAGTGAGCGGGATCAGCGAAAAGATGCTGATCCAGGCGCTGCGGGAGCTGGAGGCGGACGAGGTCGTGCACCGCGAGGTGTTCCACGAGATCCCGCCGAAGGTCGAATACTCCCTGACCGAGCTGGGGCAACGGCTGAACACCGCGTTGCTGCCGCTGGGCGACTGGGGCGAGGAGAACATGGCCGGCATCGCGAAGCGCCGTGGCGTCACCCCCGCGCCGCCGCACACTCCTCGAGCGTGATCGCGGCGCCTAGGCGGTCACCAGGTCCGCGCCGGTGAAGAACGTCGAGGCCGCGGACATCGCGTCGGCGTCCAGGAGCACGTCGCCGGGGCGGCTGCCGTTCCCCAGGAGCACGCCACCCCAGTTCATGCCGAGGTACTCCGCGCACAGCTCGAGCGTGCCGATCAGCGGCTGGGCCTCGCGCGCCGTCTCGCTCAGGACGCTCACGCCCCACAGCGACTTGCCGCGCATCTTCGGCTTGAAGTCGACGGGCAGCCGCATCCAGCCTGACCAGTAGTCCAGGTAGAGCTTCACGCTCGCCGCGACCGAGTACCAGTACACCGGCGACACGATCACGATGTCGGTCGCCGCGAACGTCGCGTCCATCAGCAGCTGCTCGTTCTCGCCGGGCTCCGGGTGCGAACCGGCGCCGTGGCGGCGGTCCTCGAACGGCGGCAGCGGCAGCTCGGGCAACCGGAGCCACCGCTGCTCGACATCGGAAGGCAGCTCCTTCGCCGCCCGCCGGGCCAGCATCTCCGTGTTCCCGCCGGCCCGCGCCGCGCCGACCAGGAAGAGGAAGTTCCGCGTCATCTCGAGTTCCCTCAGTTACTTGCATGTACATATAAAGACTGTCCCTGGACTATGCTGGTGTCAAGAGGAGGGCGGGAAATGACCGTCGACGAACAGTCCTGGGGACGCATGCTCGTGCTGCACGCCCGCATCGAGCAGGACCTGGGGAAAGCACTGCAACGAAGGCACGGGCTGGGCCTGTCCGAGTACCGCGCGCTCGGCAAGCTGGTCGCGGGTCCGCGCGGCGGCCTGCGGATGCAGGAGCTCGCCGAGGCGATCGGGCTCAACCAGAGCTCGGTCAGCCGGATGTGCGCGCGTCTCGAAGACGCCGGCCTGACGATCCGCGACCTGTGCGAAGACGACCGCCGCGGCGTCTACTCGGTGATCACCGACGCCGGTCGCAAGCGCTACGCCGAGACCGAGCCGACGTACTGCTCGGTGCTGCGGACCTCGCTGGACAAGGCCGCGAGCGATCCGGAGCTCGCCGCCGCGGTCAGTGCAGTCCGCGGCGCTTGACCCACATATGCCTCAGTGGTTATATACGGGCACAGGCAACCCAACGGGAGGACGCCGTGTCCGCGAAGCTGCTGACCGTCGATGATCGCCCTGTCCTGCGGCTGGAACGCCGGCTGAAGCACGCGCCCGAGAAGGTCTGGCACGCCATCACCGACCCGGCCGAGCTCGCGCACTGGTTCCCGGCGAAGGTGGACGTCGAGCTGCGCGACGGCGGCGCGATCCGGTTCACCTTCCCCGGCGAGGACAGGACGACGACCGGGAAGGTCGTCACCGCCGACCCGCCGCGCGAGTTCACGTTCGCCTGGAACGACGACACCCTGCGCTGGCTGATCACCCCCGACGGCGACGGCAGCCTCCTGGAGTTCACGCACACCTTCGGCCGCGGCGACCCGGCGATCGCGAAGCTCGCGGCGGGCCGCAACGCGAGCGGCTGGGACGTCTGCCTCGACGCCCTCGACGCGCGGCTGGCCGGCCGCGGCTTCGAGCAGCCGGCGGACTGGCACGCCCGCATGGCGTCCTATGTGGAGGACTTCGGCCTCGGGTTCGGCGAGGTCCTCGCCGACGGCACGATCCGCTTCCGCCGCGACCTCGTCTGGAAGCCGGTGGACGAGGTCCGCGCGCTGCTCCCGGACGAACCCGGCTGGCACGTCGTCCAGGATCCCCTCGAAGGCACCCGCGTCGAGTTCACCGAGCCCGCGCCCGGCGACGTCGTCGCGGAGCTGGCCCGGCGCCACGAGCAGCTCGACAAGCTGTTCGCCGCCACGCATGGCGTCGAACTGCCGGACTGGACGCCCGACCGCGTCGAGGCTGTGAAGAAGCATTACGCGGAGCGTCCGACCCAGGGTTGACGCGCGGCGCGGGCGTCCGCATTACGTTCGGTGCATGCGAATTCGCGTGGTGCTGGACGCGCTCGCGGTCCTGGTGCTGGCGTTCGGGGCCGGCGGGAACCTCGCCGCGGGGGCGTGGGCGCTGCCGCCGTGGCTGCCCGAGTGGCTCGGCTGGACCATCCTGCTGACGAGCGTCACGCCGATCCTGCTGCGGCGCTGGTGGCCGCGGCCCGCCTACGTCGCGGCGCTCGCGCTGACCGCCGCGGCCGTGCCGATCGGCGGGCCGGTGCTGGCGGTCGCCGTCGTGGCGGCCGGGTGCGCGCTCTACACCTTCGTGGTGCACCGGGGCAGCCGCGCGTCGCGGTTCGGGTTCGGGGCCGGGCTGGCCGGGATCGGCCTGGCCGCGTTCGTGGTGCCGAACCCGAGCGTCGCCACCACCGTCAACTTCGGGACGTCGGCGCTGATCGTCGGGTTCGCGCTCGGCGTCGCCGTGCACGGGCGCCGCGAGTACGCCGCGGCCGAGCGGGAAAACCACGCGCGGGAAGCGGTTTCGGCGGAGCGGCTGCGGATCGCGCGCGAGATGCACGACGTCGTCGCGCACAGCATGAGCCTGATCGCGGTGAAGGCGGCTGTCGGCAACCACGTCGCCCTGGAACAGCCCGCCGAGGCGCGGGAAGCGTTGCGGGTCATCGAGGACACCAGCCGCGAGACGCTCGCCGAGCTGCGGCGGATGCTGGGCGTGCTGCGCGACGGCACCGGCGTCCCGGCGCTCGCCCCCGCCCCGACGCTCGACGACCTGCGCACACTCGCCGAACGCGCGGAGCAGGCAGGCCCGTCCGTGGATCTCGCCGTCGAGGGGCTCGACGAGCTGCCGGGCGGCGTCGGCCAGTCGGTGTACCGGATCGTGCAGGAGGCACTGACCAATGTGGTCAAGCACGCGGGCGCGACGACGTGCCGCGTCCGCGTCACGGGTGGCGAGGGGGAAGTGAGCATCGAGGTGCGCGACGACGGCCGCGGCGGCTCCGCGACCCCGGGCCACGGCCTGATCGGCATGCGCGAGCGCGTGGCCGTCTACGGCGGCGACTTCTCCGCGGAGCCGGCGGAGGCCGGGTTCCGCGTGTTCGCGCGCCTCCCCTACGAGACGGTGGTGGCCGGATGACCCGCGTCCTGATCGCCGACGACCAGGCGTTGCTGCGCGGCAGCTTCCGGGTGCTGGTGGACAGCGCACCCGGCCTGGAGGTGGTCGGCGAGGCGTCGGACGGCGTCGAGGCGGTGGCCCTGACGCGGCGCGAGCAGCCGGACGTCGTGCTGATGGACGTCCGGATGCCGTCGATGGACGGCATCGAGGCGACGCGCCGGATCTGCGCGGAGTCGGCGGTCCGGGTGCTGATGCTCACGACGTTCGACCTCGACGAGTACGTGTACGCGGCGTTGCGCGCGGGCGCGAGCGGGTTCCTCCTGAAGGACACGCGGCCGGCGGACCTGCTGGCGGCGATCGAGGTCGTGGCTTCGGGGGACGCGCTTCTGGCGCCTTCGGTGACGCGCCGGCTGGTGGCGGAGTTCGCGCGGCTGCCGACGGGCCCGGTGAAGCGGCTGGAGGGGGTGACGGCGCGTGAGCAGGAGGTGCTGGCGCTGATCGCGCGGGGGTTGTCGAACGACGAGATCGCTTCGCGGCTCCACCTGGGGATCGCGACGGTGAAGACGCACATCGGGAGGCTGCTGCACAAGCTGGCGGCGCGCGACCGGGCGCAGCTGGTGATCGCGGCGTACGAGTCCGGCCTGGTGCGCCCGACCGCGTCGTGACCCGGCCGAGGACGTTGCCTACGCCACACGCGAAGTGACCGGCAAGTAGCTAAGCTCCCGTGGCATGAGCAGTGCGACGGAGCCGCTCGGGACGCCGCCCGAGGATGAACCGGACATCCACACCACGGCCGGCAAGCTGGCCGACCTGTACCGCCGGTACGACGAGGCGGTGCACGCGGGCTCGGCCCGCGCGGTGGAGAAGCAGCACGCCAAGGGCAAGAAGACCGCGCGCGAGCGGATCGAGCTGCTGCTCGACGAGAACTCGTTCGTCGAGCTCGACGAGCTGGCCCGGCACCGCTCGACCAACTTCGGGCTCGAGAAGAACCGCCCGTACGGCGACGGCGTCGTCACCGGCTACGGCACCGTCGACGGCCGTCCGGTGTGCGTGTTCAGCCAGGACGTGACGGTGTTCGGCGGCGCGCTCGGCGAGGTCTACGGCGAGAAGATCGTCAAGGTGATGGACCTGGCCATCAAGACCGGCCGGCCGATCATCGGCATCAACGAAGGCGGCGGCGCGCGCATCCAGGAAGGCGTCGTCTCGCTCGGCCTCTACGGCGAGATCTTCAACCGCAACGTCAAGGCGTCCGGCGTCATCCCGCAGATCTCGCTGATCATGGGCGCGAACGCGGGCGGCCACGTCTACTCCCCCGCGCTCACCGACTTCGTCGTGATGGTCGACGAGACCTCGCAGATGTTCATCACCGGCCCGGACGTCGTCAAGACGGTCACCGGCGAAGACGTCACCTTCGAGGAGCTCGGCGGCGGCCGCACCCACAACACGAAGTCCGGCGTCGCGCACTACCTCGGCAACGACGACGAAGACGCCATCGCCTACGTCAAGGAACTGCTCTCCTACCTGCCGCAGAACAACCTCTCCGACGCGCCGGTGTTCGAACCGTCGGACAACCCGGCGGGCTTCTTCGACGACGTGACCGACTCGGACCGCGAGCTGGACACGATCATCCCGGACTCGCCGAACACCCCGTACGACATGCACGAGGTCATCAACCGGGTGGTCGACGACGGCGAGTTCCTCGAGGTCCACGAGCTGTTCGCGCCGAACATCATCGTCGGCTTCGGCCGCGTGGACGGGCAGAGCGTCGGCGTCGTCGCCAACCAGCCGACGCAGTTCGCCGGCTGCCTCGACATCGACGCGTCCGAGAAGGCGGCGCGGTTCGTCCGCACCTGCGACGCGTTCAACATCCCGGTGCTCACCTTCGTCGACGTCCCGGGCTTCCTCCCGGGCACCGACCAGGAGTGGAACGGCATCATCCGCCGTGGCGCGAAGCTGATCTACGCCTACGCGGAGGCGACGGTCCCGCTGGTCACGGTCATCACGCGCAAGGCGTACGGCGGCGCGTACGACGTCATGGGCTCCAAGCACCTCGGCGCCGACATCAATCTCGCCTGGCCGACCGCGCAGGTCGCGGTGATGGGTGCCCAGGGCGCGGCGAACATCGTGCACCGCAAGACCCTCGCGAAGGCGGCATCCGAAGGCCAGGACGTCGACGCGCTGCGCGCCGAGCTGATCCAGGAGTACGAAGACACGCTGCTCAACCCGTACGCGGCGGCCGAGCGCGGCTACGTCGACTCGGTGATCGTGCCGGCGCACACCCGCGGGCACGTCGCGCGGGCGCTGTCGCTGCTGCGCGACAAGCGCGAGTCGCTGCCGCCCAAGAAGCACGGGAACATCCCGCTGTGAGCGAGGAGAAGCCCCTGCTGCGGGTGGTCCGCGGAAACCCGAGCGACGCCGAGCTGGCGGCGCTGACGGCGGTCGTCGCCGCGGCGTCGGCGGCCCGGCCCGCGCGGAAGCCGAAGCCGCGTACGTCGTGGTGGGGCGATCACGCCGCTTCGCTGCGTAAGCCGCTTCACCCCGGCGAAGGCGCTTGGCGCGCTTCGGGTTTCCCCAGCTGACCTTTCAGCGCTGAACGGCGTCGAGGAACACGGTCGGGACTTGGTTCTCGCGGACGACCCGGCCCAGCAGCGCCGCCAGCTTTTCCCGGTCCGCGGCGGGCAGGCCGTCCGCCAGGTCGGCGACGCGCCGGCACGTCGCCGCGTAGAAGTCCTCCGCCAGGTCGCGGCCTTCCGCCGTCAGCACGACCCGCACCGCGCGGCGGTCGTCCGGGTCCGACTCGCGGCGCACGAGCCCGCGCCGGACCGCGCGGTCGACCAGCCCGGTCAGGCTGGACTTCTCGAGGCCGAGCGTCGCGCCGAGGTCGCCCATGCCGTACGGCCGGCCCATCAGCACGCACAGCAGCTGTCCCTGCTGGACGGTCAGCCCGTACTCGCGGGCGGATTCGGCGTAGACGGCGTTCACCAGGAACGACGCCCGCACGAGCCCGGCGACGACGCCGAGGTCCTCCCCGTGTTTCCCCATCCCGCCAGCCTACTTCGCGACGGCTTCCCGCACGGCGGGCACGATTTCCCCGGCCCAGCGCGCGGCGGCGTCCGCGTCGGGGGTGCTGCCGCCGGGGTCGAACAGCACGAATCCCGCGGCGTCGTGCTCGAGGACCGCGCCGGTCAGCTCCTCGATCCACTGGTCCGGCGAGCCGCCGATCCAGCGGCCGTCGTCGGCGCGGGTGGCGCGCAGCGGCTCCGCCGTGATGCGACCGGGGAAGTTGTAGACGGTGGCGATGTCACCGGGGTCGCGCCCGGCGTCCACCGCGGCGGCGTCGATCAGGGGGCGCGAAGTGCGGTAGCGCTCGCTGAGCCAGTCGGCGGCGCGGCCGGGCATCCACCCGTCGGCCACGCGTCCGGTGACGGCGAGCGACTTCGGCCCCACCGAGCCGGTCCACACCGGCGGCATCGCTTCCGCGGCCGGCTCCAGGGCGGTGACCTGGTAGAACTCGCCGTCGAAGGTGACCGGCTCGCCGCCCCCGCCCAGCAGCTTCACCAGCCGGATCCCCTCCTCGAAGGCACGGACGGCCTGTCCGGGGGTCAGCTTGGTGAACCCGAGCCGCGCGATGTCGTCCCAGAGGCCACCGACGCCCATCCCGAGCACGATCCGGCCGCCGGTCAGCGCGCTCAGCGACGTGACGGTGCGGGCGAGCATCGGGGCCGGGCGCGTCGGCAGGTTGGTGACGCTGACCAGGCCGGAGATCCGTTCGGTGCGCCCGAGCAGGACCCCGATCTCGGCATAGGCGTCGAGCCGGTCGGCGTAGTACGGGTGATCGGACACGGTGAGCAGATCAAGCCCGGCGCGATCCGCCTGGACGGCGAGGTTCAGGGTGTCGGGCACGGCGGTGACCGCCGTGGACACTCCGATGCCGAAGTACGTCATGATCCCTCCCAGTGTTAGTTCGCTACACGAACTGAATATACATAGTTCTTAGCACGAACTACTGGAGGTTTGCCAGATCGGAAGCGCTAACCCGCCATGTGCCGGCGGGCTCGCATGACGAGCGCTTCGGCACTCCGGCCCGCACGCTTGAACTCGTCTGCCGTTGCCGGAGTGTGGCTGTAGCCGGCCTTCGTCTTCAGCCCCAGCAAGGCGCGAAGGGCGCGGCTCGCCTCCGCGTCCACCTTCGCCAAGAGCTGGACCGCGTCGTTGTGGTTCTCGCCTTGCGCGTGCTCGCCGAGGCCGGCGCAGCACAGCGCGTCGGCGGCGGCGATACCCGCGTGCACGCAAAGAGTCACGTACGCATCCCCGATTTCACTCGGATCCTGTTCGTCGGCGAGGCCACGCACCAGGCCGGCGACCTCCCAGAACTGTTCCGCCTTCCCCAGCCGACCCTGCAGCACATCGGGACTGCATCTCTTCGTGCGCACTTCAGCTCTTTCTCTTCCGGATCTGCCCAGCCAGCCAGGAGTGACGCCCGGCCACGGTCAGGCCATCGCGCAGGGCGTCGGCCAGCACCGGCTCGTCGCGGCCACGAGTCGCGACCTCGGCCACGGTGAACTCGAGGATCCGGGCGTCATTGCCCGTCCACCGGGAAACATCGGCAGCCAAGCCGTCAACCTGAAGGGCCCAGCGATCTTCGTCCGCGCCGTCCGGCCGGACCAAGAGCAGATCGATGTCGCTCTCGGCGACCATGGAGCCGCGCGCGGCCGAACCGAACACCGCACCGTACTGCGGGCGAAGCCGCCAGTCCGCCAAGGCGGATTCAATCCGTTCCAGCAGCTTTCCCCGCAGATCCGACAATCCGATGATGTGCTCCGCGGCCAAGTGGTCGCGGTTGAGCCGGTAGGCGAACGCATTGCCGACCCGGTCGGCGTGCACGACGCCCTGCCGGACCAGCCGTTGCAGGACCTTCCGGATCCCTTCTTCCGAACGCCTGCCCAGCACCCGGTGCAGCTGACCGGTCGTGAACGTCCCCTCGGAGCCGGCCAGGACACCGAGCACATCGCCGTCCAAAGTCGGAGTCACCGTGGTCAGCGGCCTGTTCAGCTCCATCGCCCTCACCCGTATTTTAGTACGTTTACACCAACTATAGTACGTGCGCCGCACCAGGGAAAATCAGTTTCCGTTGCACTGGCTCGGCGGCTAACGTGGGTCTCGCCCGGTGCGGCGGTGAGGGTTACTTCTCTGGTATCCCATGGGTTCGACTCCCGAAAGCCTTCACCACTTCGATCTCGGGCAACGCACTCCCGGTGCGGAAAGATCTCGGGAGCCGCGGCCACACCGATGCCCGGTGCGCAGGCGAGGGTTACTTCCTTGTAATGGGCAGGTCGGGGGTTCGAATCCCTCCCGGGCCGTTCCGGTCCGGTAGCTCAGCCTGGCAGAGCAGCAAACGTACCTTCACCGACTTCGAACTCGGGCATCGCCGTGGCCGCGGCTCCCTCATCACGAGGGGGAGAAATGAGCAAGTTCAACACCGCCCGCGCGCCCGCCGCGACCTCGCCGGTCCGCGGTGAGGCCACGCCGTCCGCCGTCACCCACGAAGGTGGCGCCGGCTACGCGCGCGACGCCCGGTCCGAGCTTTTCCTGCTCGCCGTCACCAACATGGTCGGTGAGCACACCTTCTACGAGTCCGCCGGTGCGCGCGACGCCCGCTACACCGCGCTCGTCCACGCCGCGACCCTCGAGGATCCACAGTGGACGGCCCGATTCCTGCGCTGGCTGCGCACCGAAGCGAACCTGCGCACCGCGTCGCTCGTCGGCGCGGCCGAGTTCGCCAAGGCACGCCTCGACGCCGGGCTCGACGGGCTCGGCCGCCAGGTCGTCGCCGACGTCCTGCAGCGGGCCGACGAGCCCGGCGAGCTGCTCGCCTACTGGACTTCCGTGCACGGCAAGACCATTCCGAAGCCGGTCAAGCGCGGCGTGGCCGACGCGGCCCGGAGGCTCTACGACGAGCGCGCGTACGTCAAGTGGGACTCGGCCGCGCGGGCGTTCCGCTTCGCCGACGTCCTCGAGCTGACCCACCCGGGCCCGCGCGATCCCGCCCAGGGCGAGCTGTTCAAGCACGTCCTCGACGAGCGGCACGACCGCGAGAACCCGCTCCCGGACGCACTGGAGGTCCTGCGCGCCCGCGCCGAGCTGACGGCGTGGGACGTTCCGCGTCGCCGTGCGCTGTTCGCGCAGCCGGACGCCGCGGACGTCCTCCGC
Organism: Amycolatopsis sp. NPDC051106; assembly: GCF_040682775.1. Taxonomy (NCBI): domain Bacteria; kingdom Bacillati; phylum Actinomycetota; class Actinomycetes; order Pseudonocardiales; family Pseudonocardiaceae; genus Amycolatopsis; species Amycolatopsis sp. NPDC051106. Next base: position 33,614 of record NZ_JBFBBQ010000023.1, read on the forward strand.
GCGGCCGGCATGACGTGGGAGTCGGTCGCCGGCTGGCTGCAGGGTCCGCTCGACGCGCGTGTCTGGGAAGCGCTGATCCCGTCGATGGGTTTCATGGCGCTCCTGCGGAACTTGAGGAACTTCGACGAGGCCGGCGTTTCGGACGAGGTCGCGCAGCGCGTCGCCGGGCGGCTGGCCGATCCGGCGCAGGTCGCGAAGTCGCGGCAGCTGCCGATGCGGTTCCTGTCGGCCTACCGGGCCGCGCCGTCGCTGCGCTGGGCGTGGGCACTCGAGCAGGCGATCGCGCTTTCGCTGGCGAACGTGCCCGAGCTGCCCGGCCGGACGCTCGTGCTCGTCGACACCTCGTCATCGATGAACATGGGGTTCAGCCGCGACGGCACCCTGATGCGCTGGGACGCCGCCGCGGTCTTCGGCCTCGCGCTGGGCCGCCGGTGCGCGGACGCCGACGTCGTCTCGTTCTCGGACCGCCTGCTGGGCGGCACGCGCACCAAGGTGTTCAGGCTGCGCCGGGGCGGGTCGCTGCTGAGCGACGTCGAGCGCTGGAGGTCCGGCGGCTTCTTCCTCGGCGGCGGCACGAACACGGCGGGCGCGCTGCGGAAGCACTTCGCGAAGCACGACCGCGTCGTCATCCTCACCGACGAGCAGGCCGGCTTCGGTGACGTCGGGCAGGCGCTGCCCGCGCACGTGCCGCTGTACACGTGGAACCTGGCCGGCTACCGGTACGGTCACGCGCCGTCCGGCACCGCGCACCGGCACACGTTCGGCGGCCTGAGCGACCAGGGGTTCCGGATGATTCCCCTGCTCGAGGGCGGACGGAACGCCGACTGGCCGTTCTGAGAGAAGCCGTGGAGGCCCCCGTGACGGGATCATGGGGGCCTTCGCGGTGTGTACGGACCGTCACAGAAGTAGCCGTGGACCGGGCAGTAGTCTGCGCCGTATAGTCCACGTGGAATAAACGACCTGGAGTCATCCGGAGGGACTAAGGATCATGGCCTCGGCCAAGCTGACCCCGCTCGGCATCGCCGTGCTGGAGCTGCTCCACGAGAAACCCATGCACCCGTACGAGATGGCCCAGCTCATGCGCGAGCGGTACGTCGACACCCGGGTCAACGTGAAGGCGGGATCGCTTTACCACACCGTGGAACGCCTGCACCGCGGCGGTTTCATCGAGGTCGTCGACACGCAACGCGACGGCCGGCGGCCCGAACGGACCGTCTACGGCATGACGCAGGCCGGGCTGGACGAGTTCAGCCAGCGCGGCCGCGAACTGCTGGGCGACGTCATCAAGGAGTTCCCCGCCTACCTGTCCGGGCTCGCCGTCATCGACGAGCTGGGCAAGGAGGCGTCACTGCTCGAGCTCGAGCACCGCGTCACGCGGTTGCGCGCCGGCGTCGCCGCCGACCAGGCCGTACTCGACCACCTCACCGGGGACGGCACGCCGGAGATCTACTGGCTCGACTGGCGCTACCAGTGCGACCACCGCAAGTTCGAGCTCGAGTGGACCGAACGGCTCCTCGACGACCTGCGCTCCGGGCGGATCCCGTTCCAGGACCACCACCACCAACGCCACCTGAGCCTCATCACCAGGGAAGACGACGATGAACGCAAGACAAGCTAACCCGTGGGCCGCGCTGGGCGCGCTGTGCCTCGGCTTCTTCATGATCCTGCTCGACACGACGATCGTGTCGATCGCGATCCCGACCATGCTGCGCGAGCTGAACGCCGGGCTGAACTCCGTCGTCTGGGTGATCAGCGTCTACCTGCTGACCTACGCCGTGCCGATGCTGTTCACCAGCCGGCTCGGCGACCGCTTCGGCCCGAAGCGGGTGTTCCTGGCCGGGCTGGTCGTGTTCACCGGCGCGTCGCTGTGGTGTGGTCTCTCCGGCAACGTCGAGATGCTGATCGCCGCGCGGGCCGTGCAGGGCCTCGGCGCCGCGCTGATGACGCCGCAGACGCTGGCGTTCATCACGCACCTGTTCCCGCCGGCCAAGCGCGGCCCGGCGATGGGCATGTGGGGCGGCGTCGCCGGGCTGGCGACGATCACCGGCCCGCTGCTCGGCGGCGTGCTCGTCGACCACCTCGGCTGGGAGTGGATCTTCTACGTCAACGTGCCGATCGGCGTGGTCGCCATCGTGATGACGCTGCTGCTGGTGCCGGACTGGCAGCCGAAGCACTCGCACTCGTTCGATTTCATCGGCATCCTGCTGTCCAGCCTGGCGCTGCTGTTCATCGTGTTCGGCGTGCAGAACGGCCAGCAGTACGACTGGGGCACCGTCTGGGGCGGGATCACGGTGTTCGAGATCATCGGCGCCGGCGTGCTGCTGCTCGTGGCGTTCGTGGTGTGGCAGCGGGTGAACAAGCGCGAACCGCTGCTGCCGCTGCAGGTCTTCGCCAACCGCAACTTCTCGGCGGGCACGCTCACGGCGACGACGGTCGGCTTCGCGATGACCGGCATGTTCCTGCCGCTGGTGATCTACATCCAGTCGGTGCTCGGCCTGAGCCCGACGATGGCGGGCCTGCTGACCGCGCCGATGTCGCTGCTGTCGGGGATCGTGGCGCCGTTCGTCGGGAACCTGTCCGACAAGGTGAACGGCAAGTACCTGGTGATGTTCGGCCTGGCGGCGCTGGCCGGCGGGCTCGGGGTCATCGCGCTGCAGGCGTCGCCGACGAGCAGCCCGTGGAGCTTCATCCCGGCGCTGCTGCTGTGCGGGCTCGGCATCGGCTGCATCTTCTCGCCGATGAGCAACATGACGATGGGTTCGGTCGAACCCCGGCTGGCCGGCACGGCTTCGGGGATCTTCAACACCTCCCGCCAGGTCGGCGGCGTGCTCGGCTCCGCGGCCATCGGCGTGCTGCTGCAGGCCCAGGTCAGCTCGTCCATCGCGGACGAGGCGGCGAAGGCGGCTTCGCAGCTGCCGGAGCAGTATCGGGCGCCGTTCGCGGAAGGCATCGCGAAGGCCGCGGCGAGCACCGGGGAGTTCGGGTCGGCCGGCGGGCCGTCGCCGATGCCGGGGCTGCCCGCGGAGGTCGCCGCCCAGGCCGGCCGGCTCGCGTCGGACGCGGTCCACAGTGGACTGACGGACGCCGCCCGCGTGACGATGCTGCTGCCGATGGCCGTGCTGCTGCTGGGCGTGCTCTCGGCGGCCGTGCTGCGGCAGGTCAAGCCGCGCTGGGAGACCCCGGCGCCGGCTCCCGAGGCCGCCACGGCCTGACGAAAAGGCCTCTGAAGAACCGTGTGGGCCTCCGCGCCGGGTGTCGGGACCGGAGCGGAGGCCCGCACGAACCGCGGGAGCGGTGGTCAGCGCGCGGTCTTCGGCGCCGAAGCCGAATCCGCCCGGATGGTCGCCCGGCCCTTCGTCGCGCGGAGCCTGGTCCACAGCGATTGGGTCCTGGTGAGGGGCGTCGATTCCGTGACTCGTACGGTCATCGGTCACCTCCGCGTCTTCCCGGCGCCATATGTTGCGAGCCACAACAAACTAACTCCGAACCCGCGGTGACGCCGGTCACAATTCGGTTACGACGACGTCCGGGTACCTTCGCCGTGTGCAGTTCGTCCTCGCCTCCCAGTCCCCCGCCCGACTCGCCCTCCTGCGGTCCGCCGGCCTCGATCCGGCCGTGTTCGTCTCCGGCGTCGACGAGGACGCCGTCGCCGCCTCACTGACCGACCCGGCGCCGTCCGAGCTCGTCGCGGCCCTCGCCGCGGCCAAGGCCGAGGCGGTTCTCGACCAGGTCGCCGCGGCCCACCCGGACGCCGTCGTCGTCGCCTGCGACTCGATGCTGAACATCGGCGGGCAGATGGTCGGCAAACCGGCGAACCCGGACATCGCGCGGCAGCGCTGGGCCGCGATGGCGGGGTCATCCGGTGAGCTCCTCACCGGGCACGCGGTCGTCCGGCTCGACGGCGGGACGCGCGCGAAGGAGACCAGTGGCTGGGAGTCGACGACCGTCCGGTTCGGCACGCCGAGCCCGGCGGAGATCGACGCGTACGTCGCTACCGGCGAGCCGCTGCACGTGGCCGGCGGGTTCACGATCGACGGCCTGGGCAGCTGGTTCGTCGAGGGGCTCGACGGCGGGCACACGAGCGTGATCGGCATCAGCCTGCCGCTGACGCGCCGGCTGCTGGCCGAAGTCGGCGTGAGTGTCGTGGATCTCTGGCGGCGTCCCGCATCCTGAGAAGGGCGCCACACGAACGGGTGATCCGGAAGAGTCCTGCCTTGCCTAACGTTCTCTTTACCCGGCAAGACAAGAAACTTTCGAGCTCCGGAGTCGCCCCGTGTCTTTCGTACGGACATACACCAAGCCGCGGGTGTTCGCGGCCGCGGTTCTCGGCTCGCTCGTCGTCGGCGCCCTCCTGGGCGTCGTCGCACGGCAGACCGAAGCCGGCTGGCTGACCGATCTCCTCGACCAGATCGGCACCATCTTCACCACGCTGCTGCAGATCGCGGTGATCCCGCTGGTCTTCACGGCGATCGTGGTCGGCATCAACAGCCTCCGGAAGCTCGGCGGCGGCCGCACCGCCGCGCGCCTCGGCGGCAAGACGGTGCTCTGGTTCGCCATCACGTCGTTCATCGCCTCGCTGATCGGCATCGCCGTCGGCCGGCTCTTCGACCCGGGTTCGGGCGGCCTCGGCGGCGTCACGGCGACCGCCAAGAACGCCGACAAGGCGGCGCAGAGCGTGGACCACTGGGGTTCGTGGAGCGCTTTCGTCGACGGGCTCCTGCCGGAGAACTTCGTGAAAGCGTTTGCCGACGGCGAGACGCTGCAGGTGCTCTTCCTCGCGCTGGTCATCGGCGCGGCCGCGTACAGCCTGGGTGACAAGGCGAAGCCGTTCGTGGACTTCACGACGAGCGTGTTCGAGATCATCCAGCGGTACCTCGGCTGGATCGTCCGGCTGGCCCCGATCGGCATCATCGGCCTGATCGGCGCGGCGGTCTCCAACTACGGCGACGCGCTGTTCCGCCCGCTGTTCTCCACCACGCTCGCGGTGTACGTCGGCTGCCTGCTCGTGCTGTTCGTCGTCTACCCGATCCTGCTGCGGTTCGTGGCGAAGGTCAGCCCGATGAAGTTCTTCGCGAAGGCGGGCACGGCGATCCAGTTCGCGTTCGCTTCGCAGTCCTCGGCCGCGACGCTGCCGCTGACCCGCCAGTCCGCGGTGAACCTCGGCGTCCAGCCGGCGTACGCGGCCTTCGCGACCCCGCTCGGCAGCGCGACGAAGATGGACGGCTGCGCGGCGGTCTTCCCGGCGATCGCGGCGATCTTCGTCGCCAACCTGGCCGGGGTGTCGCTGAACTTCTGGCAGTACGCCGGCATCGTCGTGGTCGCCGTGGTCGGCGCCCTGGCGACGGCCGGGACCACCGGCTGGCTGACGGCGTTCACGCTGACGACGTCGTTCATCGGCCTCGACGCGAAGCAGGTCGCGATCGGCCTGGCGCTGATCTACTCGGTCAACCCGATCATGGACATGATGCGCACGGCGACGAACGTGGCCGGCCAGATCGCAGTCCCGGTGATCGTGGCGCGCGGCGAAGGCCTCCTCGACGACGAGGTCCTCGACGCCCCGACGGACAACCCGGAGCACAGCGACGACGGCACGGAGGCCCGCCACACGGAACCCGCCCCCGCCTGACCGTCACTTTCGCCGTGAAAGTGTTGTGGAGGTCCCGCCTCCGCAACACTTTCCCGGGGAAAGCTCCGGGTTCGGTTCAGGAGGTGGGGCAGGTGCGGAGGTCGGCGCGGGTGAGGCGGATGTCCGGCCAGCCGCGCAGGTCCGACGGGGCCGTGTACCGGCGCGTGCAGCCGACCGACTTGCCCGTCAGGTCGTACACCTGGCCCAGCACCGGGGCCGCGTCGCACTTCGGGGTTCCGGAATCCGCGCCGCGGCAGTCGTGGCGGACGACGATCACGTCCGGGCGGCCGTCGGCCGTGACGTCGTAGAGGGACAACGTCCCCGCGTCCGCGAAGTACGGCTTGCCCGGCGCGCGCCAGACCCCGCCGTTCGCGACGAGCAGTTCGCCGTACGCCGTGGTGCCCTGGTCGCCGACGTCGCCGCGGACCAGGCACGTCGGTGCCGCGCCGTCGATGCAGCGCAGCGAGTCCTGGTCCAGCCGCACGCCCAGCTGGCCGATCGACAGCTCGAACACCGTGCCCGGCTCCGGCCCGACGCGCACCCGCGCCGAACCGCCCACCGCGTCGGTCAGCAGCACCACCGGGGTCCCGCCGACGGTCATCGCCGCGAGCTGGCGGCACGGGCCGCCGCCGCACGTCACCACCGGCGGCACGGGCGCGGCCGCGGGCTCGGCCACCCCGGCGGGCTCCTCCGGCCGCGGCCGCAGCAGGAACACCGCGGCGATCGCGCCGAGGGTCACCACCGCGGCCAGCACCGCGGTGAGCAGCGCCGACCGGGGCGTGCGCGCCGCCGAAGTCCGCATGAGACAGAGCGTAAGCCGCGTCGCGACTGTGTGTGGGCAGCGGCCCGGCGGGGTGTGGCCGAAATCCCCCGGCCGGGCACCCGGCCGAGGCACCCCGCCTTCGCGGAGAGTGTCCGTCTATGTTGTCCGGGTGACCAACCCGAACCTTCCCCCCGCGCTCTACCTGCCGACCGGCCCGGCCAGCGCCGAGACCGAGGGCGCGTCGATCGAACTGCGCCGCACGCCGGACGGCCGGACCGCCCTGGTCGCGTTCACCGCGCTCGACCGGCTGATCGACTGCTGCGGCGAGCACCAGCCGTGGGCACTGGTGAACACCGAGCACCTGCCGAAGGTCCACGCGGCGAACCCGTACGACGTCATCGTGCTCGACTCCCCGCTGCCCCAGGAGCTGCGCCACCACGTCTGAGCGTGGTTCAGCTCTCACTCAAGAGACTCCCGACGTCAGATCCGTAGACTCCCCCGTACCGCGTGGGCGGTCAGCAAAGCAGCTGTCGGGACGCAGGAGGTGCGGGGTGGCCGAGCAGGTCGGCGAATCCACCGGTGGTCCGGTGACCAAGATCCTGGTCGCGAACCGGGGCGAGATCGCGGTACGCGTGATCAGAGCCGCCAAAGACGCCGGCCTGGCCAGCGTCGCGGTGTACGCCGACCCGGATCGCGACGCACCGCACGTGCGCCTGGCCGACGAGGCCTTCGCGCTCGGCGGCACCACGGCCGCCGAAAGCTACCTGAACATCGAGAAGCTGCTCGACGCCGCCAAGCGCGCCGGCGCCGACTCCGTCCACCCGGGCTACGGCTTCCTCTCCGAAAACGCGGACTTCGCCCAGGCCGTCCTCGACGCCGGGCTGACCTGGATCGGGCCGAGCCCGCAGGCCATCCGCGACCTCGGCGACAAGGTCACCGCGCGCCACATCGCCATGCGCGCGGGCGCGCCACTGGTGCCGGGCACGAAGGAGCCGGCCAAGAACGCCGACGAGATCGTCGCGTTCGCCGACGAGCACGGCCTGCCGGTCGCCATCAAGGCCGCGTTCGGCGGCGGTGGCCGCGGCCTCAAGGTCGCGCGCACCCGCGAAGAGATCCCCGAGCTGTTCGAGTCGGCGACGCGGGAAGCCGTCGCCGCGTTCGGCCGCGGCGAGTGCTTCGTCGAGCGCTACCTGGACAAGCCGCGTCACGTCGAGGCGCAGGTGCTGGCCGACATGCACGGCAACGCGATCGTCGTCGGCACCCGCGACTGCTCGCTGCAGCGCCGGCACCAGAAGCTCGTCGAGGAGGCGCCCGCGCCGTTCCTGAGCGACGAGCAGCGCAAGCGCATCCACGAGTCGGCGAAGGCGATCTGCAAGGAAGCCGGCTACTACGGCGCCGGCACGGTCGAATACCTCGTCGCCACCGACGGCACCATCTCCTTCCTCGAGGTCAACACGCGCCTGCAGGTCGAGCACCCGGTCTCGGAGGAGACCACCGGCCTCGACCTCGTCCGCGAGATGTTCCGCATCGCGCGCGGCGAGAAGCTGCGGATCACCGAAGACCCCGAGCCGCGCGGTCACTCGATCGAGTTCCGCATCAACGGCGAGGACGCCGGCCGCGGCTTCCTGCCCGCGCCGGGCACGGTGACGAAGTTCGTCGCGCCGAGCGGGCCGGGCGTGCGCGTCGACTCCGGTGTCGAGTCGGGCAGCGTCATCGGCGGGCAGTTCGACTCGATGCTGGCGAAGCTGATCGTCACCGGCTCGGACCGGAACAACGCCCTCGAACGCAGCCGCCGCGCGCTCGCCGAGATGGTCGTCGAGGGCATGGCGACGGTGCTGCCGTTCGACCGCGTGATCGTGGACGACCCGGCGTTCATCGGCGACGAGAACGGCTTCAGCGTGCACACGCGCTGGATCGAGACGGAGTTCGACAACAAGATCGAGCCGTTCGTGGCGCCGGACGTCGAGGCCGCCGAGGAAGAGCCGCGGCAGAACGTCGTCGTCGAGGTCGGCGGCCGTCGCCTGGAGGTGTCGCTGCCGGGCGGGTTCGCGCTCGAAGGTGGCGGCGGGGGCGGCACCGCCGTCAAGGCGAAACCGCGCAAGCGGGCCGGCGGCGGCAAGGCGGCGGTGAGCGGCGACGCCGTCACCGCTCCGATGCAGGGCACCATCGTGAAGGTGGCCGTCGAAGAGGGCCAGACGGTCGAAGCCGGTGAGCTGATCGTCGTCCTCGAGGCGATGAAGATGGAGAACCCGGTCACCGCACACAAAGCGGGCACCGTCACCGGCCTTTCGGTCGAGGTCGGCGCCGCCGTGACGCAGGGCACGCAGCTTCTCGAGATCAAGTAGGACAGAACGTTGCAGATGTCGTGGTGGGCCGCCCCCGAGGCGGCCTACCATCGGCAAGGTGACCGAAGTCCCGTCTCCGCAGCTGCGGATCAGCGACCAGAACCGCGAGTCCGCGCTGTCCGCGCTCGGTGAGCACATGAGCGCGGGGCGGATCGACATCGACGAATACGGCGAGCGCTCGGCGCGGATCACCGCGGCGAAGACGCGCGGCGAGCTCGTCGAGCTCTTCGCGGACCTGCCCGCGCCACACCCCCGCTACGACGACGTCCCGCAGGCTGTTGCCACGCCCGAGCCGGCGGCCGCGCCCGCGCCGCGGCAGCCCGCTTCGCCGGAAGGCTGGACCGGCCCGCAGCGGTTCGTCGCGGCGTTCGTCCCGCTGGTCTGGATCGCGGTGATCGCGCTGATCGCCACCGGCGTCGTGCACGGGGCGCTGATCCTCGTCCCGATCGGGCTGAGCGTCTTCGGCCGGTCGATGTGGGGCCACAGCGGGCACGACGACAACCACCGCCACCACGATCACCACGACCGCCGCCAGCGGCACCTGCGCGACCGGGAGCGCCGCCGCGAGCTGCGCGACTCCTTCCGCGACCACCGGCGCGGCCTGGGCCGCTGATCCGCCGTGGGCGACATGCGGTTGAGCGACGACGAACGCCAGGACGCCCTGGACGTCCTCGAAGAGCACGTCCGCTCCGGGCGGCTCGACATCGACGAGTACGGCACCCGCTCGGCGAAGGTCACCGCGGCCAAGCGGGTCAGCGAGCTCATCCCGCTGTTCGACGACCTGCCCTCGCCGCGCCCGAGCGCCCTGCTCAACGGGGCCTCCGCGCCCCAGGTGCCGGTGATGTCCGGGGAAAGCGCGCTCTCGCAGTTCCTGACCCGCGGCGCGGTCCCGATCGCGATCATCCTGGCGGTCGCGGTGCTCATCCTGTCCCGCGGCCGGCTGCTCATCATCTCGATCGCGCTGCCGCTGGTGGTCGCGATGATCGCCGGGACCCGCCGGCGGCGCTGAGCCTGCGAGAATCACCGGCGTGATGGGCGTGGTGCCGGGCGCGCTGGACGCCCGAGGCGAACGGGTGGCGGGGCCGATCTTCACCGGCGTCGGCCTGGCCGGGCTCGCCGCGTGCGTGCTCTGGGGGCCCGGCATCCGGGGCGCCACGCTGGTCGCCGTCGTCGTCGCGGCGGTGTGGATACCGCTGCTGATCCCGCTGTTCCCGCACCGGCGCACGCATCCGTGGCTCGTCGCGGGCTACTACGCCGGGGTGCTCGCGGTCGCGACCGTGCTGGTGGCGCGCGAGGACACGTTCATGGGCTTCGCGTCCTTCGGCTATCCACTCGCCTTCGTGCTCTTCCCCGCGCGATGGGGGTTCTTCGCGGTGGCCGCGACGGCGACGTTGCCGCTGCTGGCCGCCGATCCGGACTCGCGCAGCCCGACGTGGGTGCTGGTCCTGTCGATGGCCGGGCCGCTGCTGTACGCCGCGTGGTTCGTCGGCGCGGAGAGCGAGCGGCGGCGGAAGGCGAACGTCCGGCTGGAGGCCGCGCTCGAGGAGAACGCGGACCTGCACGCGCGGCTGGTCGCCCAGGCGCGGGAAGCCGGCGTGCTCGACGAACGGCAGCGGATGGCCCGCGAAATCCACGACACGCTCGCGCAGGGCCTGACCGGGATCGTCACGCAGCTGCAGGCCGCCGACGGCCCCGACCGGGAGCGGCGGCTGGAGCAGGTGCGGGTGCTCGCCCGCGACAGTCTCGGGGAAGCGCGTCGCGCGGTGCAGGCACTGCGGCCGGAGCCGCTGGACGCGGCCCAGCTGCCGGAAGCGCTTTCCCGGCTGGCCCGGCGGGTCTCCGAGACGTCGGGGGTGGCTGTCCGCGTGGAGACGACCGGGGACGCCCGGCCGCTGCTGCCGGATCTGGAGGAGACGCTCTACCGCGTCGCGCAGGAGGCGCTGGCGAACGCGGAGAAGCACGCGAAGGCGTCCCGGATCGGGGTGACACTGTCCTATGCGGACGATCTGGTGCTGCTCGACGTCGTCGACGACGGTGCCGGCTTCCGCCCCGGCGACCGCGGTGACGGCACCGGGTTCGGCCTGGAGGCGATGCGGCAGCGCGTCCGCCGGGTCGCGGGGACGCTGACGATCGAGAGCGCGCCGGGCGGCGGCACGGCCGTGAGCGCCCAGGTCCCGGCTCTCTGAAGATTGCTCCTTTCGCCGAGCAACCGGCTGCCCGCCTCGGACGTGGTGATCGTGCAGGTCGGGGAAGGGAACGAAATGATGAAGATGTGGAAGCGGGCGGGGGTGCTCGCCACCGTGGCGATCGCCGTCGCCGCACTGGGGGTTCCTGCGGACGCCGCGGCGATCCGGCTCGCCTGGCGCCCGACGATCCTGCCGCTGCCGCCCGGCGCGGGCGCGGGCAACATTACCGGGTCGGACGGGAAGGGCGAGTACACCGGCACGTTCCGGGTCAACGACGTCACCCAGGCCGTGAGCTGGCGCAACGGGCAGCCGTTCTTGCGTGGCGTGCCGGATGGGTACGAGAGGGTCGACGCCAACGGCGAAAACTCGTCCGGCGTCGTGGTCGGCACGATCCACGACTACGAGACCTTCACCAGCCGGACGTTCACCTTGGACGAGTCGTGGTACCACATCAAGGACAACCCGGCGGGCTACCAGGAAGTGACCGGCGTCGCGATCAACACCCGCGGCGACGTGCTGGGCGAGGCCTACCAGCCCGGGGTGCCCCGGGCCATCGTCCTGTGGCGGGCCGACGGCAGCGCGCCGGTGGTCATCCCGGAGACGGGGGACGTCTCGTCTCCGCGCGACCTGGACGACGACGGCACGATCCTGCTGAGCACCGGCACCGGCTCGGCGCTGTGGAAGGACGGCGTCCTGCGGAAGCTCACGCCGAGCCCGTCCGGACAGGCCGAGGGGTACGCGATCCGCAACGGGGTCGTCGTCGGGTGGCGCTTGTCGGGTGGCGGCCAGGCGGCCAGGTGGTCCACGCCGGACGGGACGGTCGGTCTGGAGGGCGGCGGGATCGCGCAGGACATCAACAAGTCCGGGTTGACCGTGGGCCTGGTGCCGACGCCGTCGGGGCCGCAGATCTACGGCAACGCGGTGGTGTGGCGCGGCACGGTCCCGGGCGTGGTCCAGGGCCCGAGCGGCTATTCGGTGTTCCGGGCCGAGGTCGCGGCCGACGACGGCACGCTGGCCGGCTACGCGTCGAACGACGCGACCCCCAGCAGCGGGGTGCCGGTGATCTGGCGCTTGACGCCGTGACGCGGCCTTGATCGCCGGGCCGGGAGCGGCGTGCTCCCGGCCTGGCTAGGCTGGGCGGAGTGGAACCGGTGGAGATCAACGCGGGCACCTACTACCTGCGCCAGCTGCGCGCCGACCGGCACATCGACGACCGGCCGCTGCTCATGGAGGCGTTCGCCGACCCGACGCACCGCAAGTACGTGCTGAACTACCGCTTGCGCACCCTCGACGAGGCAACGGAGTACGTGGCGCTCCGGGCGGCCCAGTGGGCGGGCGACGAGCGCTGCTCGTGGGCGATCGCGGAGCCGACGTCGGGCCGGTTGCTGGGCGAGGTCGGCCTGCGCGAGCTGAACCTGTCCGCGAACTACGCCGAGGCGACGATCTGGGTTCACCCTACCGAGCGAGGCAAGGGCATCGCGACGACGGCGTTGAACGCGGCCTTGCGTTTCGGCTTCGGCGGCCTGGAGCTGACCGAGGTGAGTTACCGCTACGAGGAGAGCAACACGGCATCGGCGATCGTGGCGGAGCGCTGCGGGTTCACGTTGGTAGGGCCGGAGCCGGATCCCGCGCCGACAGGCGAGCGCCTGATCCGCTGGCACCGCACGGCCTGACAACAGCCCCGCCGCTCCCAGGGGGGCGGCCCCGAGGCCAGTCTATCGGCGCCTTCGGACGGAACCCCGTCCGAAGGCGCCCCGCAGCCGCTGTTGTCCACAACTCACCAGGGCTGGGGACAACCTCAGCTCACCGGCTCCGTGATGCCCGCGCGGGCCTCCGGGGCCGCCGACCTCAACGCGTCCGCCGCCTCGTCGCTCGGCTGGGACTGGGACTCACGCTCCGCCTCCACCCGGGCGTTGTAGACCTCGATCTCCCGCTTCACCGTTTCGGGTGACCAGCCGAGGACCTCGCCGACCAGCTTCGCCACCTGCTCGGCGCAGTCGACTCCGCGGTGGGCGTACTCGATCGAGATGCGCGTCCGGCGGGCCAGGACGTCCTCCAGGTGCAGCGCCCCCTCGTGCGAAGCCGCGTACACCACCTCGACGCCCAGGTAGTCCGGTGCGTGCTCGATCGGCTTCAGCAGCTCCGGGCGGCCGTTCGCCGTCGCCAGGACCTCGTTGACCAGCGAGCCGTAGCGATCGAGCAGGTGCCTCACCCGATAGGGGTGCAAGCCGTGCTCGGCGGCCAGGTGGTCGGCCTGGTTGACCAGCGCGTGGTAACCGTCCGCGCCGATCAGGGGAACCTTGTCCGTGATCGACGGCTGTGAACGACCCGGCAGGTCCACCGCCGCCGCGTCGACCGCGTCCGCCGCCATCACGCGGTACGTCGTGTACTTGCCGCCCGCGATCGCGACCAGGCCCGGCGCCACCCGCGCCACCGCGTGCTCGCGCGAAAGCTTCGACGTCTCTTCGCTCTCCCCCGCCAGCAACGGGCGAAGCCCCGCGTACACGCCTTCGATGTCGTCGTGCGTCAGCGGCGTCGCCAAGACGCTGTTGACGTGCTCGAGCAGGTAGTCGATGTCGTGCTTCGTCGCCGCCGGGTGGGCCAGGTCCAGGTTCCAGTCCGTGTCCGTCGTCCCGACGATCCAGTGGTTGCGCCACGGGATCACGAACAGCACCGACTTCTCGGTGCGCAGGATCATCCCCGATTCCGAGACGATCCGGTCGCGCGGCACGACGATGTGCACGCCCTTGCTCGCGCGCACGCGGAACCGCCCGCGACCGCCGGAGAGCCGTTGCAGCTCGTCGGTCCAGACGCCGGTGCAGTTGATCACCGCGGCCGCCGAAACCTCCGTCTCGCGCCCGTCCTCGACGTCGCGCACGCGCACGCCGGACACCCGGTCGGCCTCCCGCAGGAACCCGACGACCTGGGTCGACGTCCGCACGACCGCGCCGTAGTGCGCCGCCGTCCGGGCCACCGTCATCGTGTGGCGGGCGTCGTCGGACTGCGCGTCGTAGTAGCGGATCCCGCCGATCAGCGCGGACCGCTTGAGCGCCGGCACCATCCGCAGCGCACCCGCGCGGGTGAGGTGCTTCTGGCCCGGGACGCTGCGGGCGCCGCCCATCGTGTCGTACATCAGCAGGCCGGCGGCGGTGTACGGCCGTTCCCACACGCGGCGCGTCAGCGGGTAGAGGAAGCTGACCGGCTTGACCAGGTGCGGCGCGATGGTCGTCAGCATCAGCTCACGTTCGCGCAGCGCCTCCCGGACCAGGCCGAACTCGAGCTGCTCCAGGTAGCGCAGGCCGCCGTGGAAGAGCTTGCTCGACCGGCTCGACGTCCCCGAAGCGAGGTCACGGGCTTCGACGAGCGCGACCCGCAGGCCGCGCGTCGCGGCGTCGAGCGCCGTGCCCGCGCCGACCACGCCGCCGCCGATGATGACGACGTCGAAGGTCTCGTTGCCGAGCCGCTGCCAGGTCTCTTCCCGCTTGGCCGGGCCCAGTCGAGCCGGGTTGGTCTCCGCTGCGTGCTGCGCCACGTGACATTCCTCCTCGTGCCGGCGAGGGTTCCAGCATCGCACGACCTGGTGATCATCCGCCCGCCCACGCATGACACTTGTGGCGTAACCCTCCGCGATCATGGAGAGATTCGGCTACCCAGTGCCTGGAATGATCTTCGTCACCCCGGTAACGTCGCCCGGACGTGGGTCGGCAACGGTGCCGTGGCACGCCGTGATCGACCCTGCGCAGAGTGTCCAGTGTGGAGGTGCAGCGGTGAGTGCTGGGGCAATAATCGTCTGGGAACTACTGGGAACGGCCGCCCTGATCCTGCTCGGCAACGGTGTGGTCGCGAACCACGTGCTCCGCAAGACCAACGGCAACAACGGCGGAATCCTCTTCATCAACTTCGGGTGGGCGTTCGCCGTCTTCACCGGCGCCAGCATCGCCGCACCCAGCGGCGCGCACCTCAACCCGGCGGTGACCCTCGGGCTCGCCATCGCCGACAAGACCCCGTGGGCCGACGTCCCGTTCTACTTCATCGGTCAGATGGCCGGCGCGATCATCGGCGCCATGCTGTGCTGGGCGACCTACAAGCTGCAGTTCGACGACCACCCCGAGCCCGAGAACACCCTCGGCATCTTCTCCACCGCACCGCAGATCCCGAACACCGTGTGGAACCTCGTCACCGAGGTCATCGGCACGTTCGTCCTGGTGGCCTGGATCCTGCTCAGCCCGGTGGTCACCGTCGGCGACGGCGGCACCCCGAACTTCGGCAACTCCGCGCTGGGCTACGCGGGCGTCTCGTTCGTCGTCCTCGTGATCGGTACCTCCCTCGGTGGCCCGACGGGGTACGCCATCAACCCGGCGCGTGACCTCGGCCCCCGGATCGCGTACGCGTTCCTGATGCCGATCCGCAACAAGGGGAACGCCAACTGGGGCTACTCGTGGATCCCGGTCGTCGGCCCGCTGGCCGGCGGCGCGATCGCCGCGCTCCTGTACCTCCTCGTGCACAACCTGACCTGATCGCCGAACCTCCCGAATTCCTGGAGCACACATGACTTCGTACGTAGCCGCGATCGACCAGGGCACCACGTCGACCCGGTGCATGATCTTCAACCACGAAGGCCGCGTCGTCTCGGTCGACCAGCGCGAGCACGAGCAGATCTTCCCGAAGGCCGGGTGGGTCGAGCACAACGCCGAAGAGATCTGGGAGAACACGCGCCGGGTCGCCGCGGGTGCGCTGGCCAAGGCCGACCTGACCGCGAAGGACATCGCCGCCGTCGGCATCACCAACCAGCGCGAGACCGCGCTCGTCTGGGACAAGAAGACCGGCAAGCCGGTCTACAACGCGATCGTCTGGCAGGACACCCGCACCGACCGGATCGTCACCGAGCTCGGCAACCTCGGCGGCGGCCAGGAGCGCTACCGCGAAAAGGTCGGCCTCCCGCTCGCGACCTACTTCTCGGGGCCGAAGGTCAAGTGGATCCTCGACAACGTCGAAGGCGCGCGCGAGAAGGCCGAAGCCGGTGACCTGATCTTCGGCAACATGGACACCTGGGTGCTGTGGAACATGACCGGCGGGGCCGACGGCGGCGTGCACGTCACCGACCCGACCAACGCGTCGCGCACCATGCTGATGGACCTCGACACCCTGCAGTGGGACGCCGAAATCGCCGGTGAGATGGGCATCCCCCTTTCGATGCTGCCGGAGATCCGCTCCTCGTCCGAGGAGTACGGCAAAGTCCGCGAGAAGGGCGCGCTGGCCGGCGTGCCGATCGCGGGCATCCTGGGCGACCAGCAGGCCGCGACGTTCGGCCAGGCCTGCCTTTCGCCCGGCGAGGCCAAGAACACCTACGGCACCGGCAACTTCATGCTGCTCAACACCGGCACCGAAAAGGTGATGTCGCAGAACGGGCTGCTTACCACGGTCTGCTACAAGATCGGCTCGAACGACACGATCTACGCGCTGGAAGGCTCCATCGCGGTGACCGGTTCGCTGGTGCAGTGGCTGCGCGACAACCTCGGCATGATCGCGACCGCGGCCGAGATCGAGGAGCACGCGCGCAGCGTCGAGGACAACGGCGGCGCGTACTTCGTCCCGGCGTTCTCGGGTCTGTTCGCTCCTTACTGGCGGTCCGACGCCCGCGGCGCGATCGTCGGGCTCACCCGGTTCGTGAACAAGGGCCACCTCGCCCGCGCGGTCCTGGAAGCGACGGCCTTCCAGTCCCGCGAGGTCATCGACGCGATGAACGCCGACTCGGGTGTCCCGCTGAAGTCGCTCAAGGTGGACGGCGGCATGGTCGTCAACGAGCTGCTGATGCAGTTCCAGGCCGACATCCTCGGCGTGCCGGTGATCCGCCCGGTGGTCAACGAGACGACGGCGCTGGGTGCCGCGTACGCCGCCGGCCTGGCGGTCGGGTTCTGGGAGTCCGAGGACGACATCCGCAACAACTGGGCGCAGGACAAGCAGTGGGACCCGTCGATGGACGACTCCCGCCGCGAATCCGAGTACCGCAACTGGAAGAAGGCCGTGACGAAGACCTTCGACTGGGTCACGGACGAGGACTGACCGGCCCTGGGCCGGAGGCGTCGTTCCGGCGCCTCCGGCCCGCGGTCGCCCTCCCCTACCGCGCTTCGTCCCTCAGTCCTCCCAGCCCTCCGGTTTCCCGGACTGCTCGTTCGGCGCGATGACCAGGAACGGCGCCCCCTGGTCGTCCACCACCCGCACCTGCCGCCCGTACGGTGAGTCGAACGGCTGGTCCAGTGCCCGGCCGCCCAGCTCCGCGACCTTGGCCGCGCTCTCGTCCGCATTCGCCACCGAGAAGTACGTCGACCAGTTCGACGGCACCTCGGCCGGCACCGAATCGGGCAGGGCGCCGAGCCCGCCGACCGGGCGGCCGTCGAGCAGCAGCACCGCGTACGTGAAGTCGTCGTTCGACAGGTCCTGGAACCCGTAGCCGAACACCTGCTCGTAGAACGCCTTCGCCGCCGGGTAGTCGCGGCTCATGCATTCGTTCCACGCCAGCGTGCCCGGTGCCGCCGTGACCTGCGTGCCCAGGTGGTTGCCCGGCTCCCACAGCCCGAACACCGCGCCCGCCGGGTCGGCCGCCACGGCCATCCGGCCTTCCTTCAGCACTTCCATCACCGGCACGACGATCTGCCCACCGGCCTCGGTGATCGACGCGGCCGTCTTGTCCACGTCGGACACCGACAGGTAGGTCGTCCACACCGGAGGCATGTCCTGCCCCGGCGGCGTCTGGCCGATTCCGGCGACCGGACGGCCGCCCAGCTCGGCCATGCCGTAGAAGCCGGTTTCCTCACCGCCGGTCTGCACGTCCCAGCCGAACAGGCCGCTGTAGAAGGCCACCGCCTTCGCCTGGTCGGGCACCATCAGGTCCACCCAGCTGGGCGTGCCGTCCGGCCACCGCTCATCCCGGAACACCATGTCGACTCCAACCCCTCGCCTACGCCGTCTCGGGTGACGGCCGACACAGTCTGGCACCCACCACCGACAAAACCAGGGCCGAAGGCCTCCCCACCACGGAACCGGCCCGGTCGGGGACGGTCGGTGAAGGCGCCTCGGACCGGCACCCGTTCAGTCGTCCCAGCCCCGTGGTTTGCCGGACTGTCCGGTCGGCGCGATGACGAAGAACGGCACGCCCTGGTCGTCGGCGAGCCGAACGTGCCTGCCTTCCGGCGAGTCGAACGGCTCGCCCAGGATCCGGCCGCCGAGCTCGACCGCCCGGGCCGCACTCGCGTCGGCGTCCGCCACCCAGAAGTAGACGCGCCAACTCGACGTCGCCTCCGCGGGCAGCGCACCGATTCCCCCGACGGGACGGCCGCTCGCCAGCAGCGCCTTGTAGGTCGAGTCACCGCTGGTCTCGTCTTCGAAGCCGTAGCCGAAGACCCGCTCGTAGAACGCCTCGACGGCCGGGTAGTCCGGGCTCATGCACTCGTTCCAGGCCAGCGCGCCCGGCCCCGCCATGACCTGCGTGCCGTGGTGGCCACCGGGTTCCCAGAGGCCGAACGCCGCACCGCCCGGGTCGACCGCGATGGCCGACCGGCCCTGCGCCGGCACGTTCGTCACCGGTACGACGACCCGACCGCCGGCTTCGCCGATCGCCGCCGCTGTCTTGTCCACATCGGACACCGACAGGTAGGTCGTCCACCCGGCGGGCAGCTCCTGCCCCGGTGGGGTGTGGCCGATCCCGGCGACCGGACGGTCTCGCAACGTCGCCATGCCGTGGAAGCCGTTCTCTTCACCGCCCGGCCGCACGTCCCAGCCGAGCAGGCCACGGTAGAAGGCGACCGCCTTCGCTTGGTCGGGCACCACCAGGTCCACCCAGCTGGGCGTCCCTTCGGGCCACGGCTCGTCCCGGAACAGCATGTCGGCTCCCCTGCCCTCGTCGGCGCCGTCTCGGTGACGACAGGCACAGTGAAGCACCGGGGTCCGACAAAAACCGGAAATCAGCTCCGGACCAGGCGGGCGTACACGACGATGTTGTCGACGTAGTTGTGCGCGCTCCGGTCGAAGACGCCGCCGCAGGTGATCAGCCGCAGCTCGGGGCCGGCCGTGTCGTCGTACACGCCTTCCTTTTCGAACTCCTGCTTCGGCACCTGGTGCACCTTGGTCACCTCGAACAGCGCCGTCGTCCCGTCCGCGCGCGCGATCGAGACGCGGTCGCCGGCGGCCAGCTCCTTGAGGCGGTAGAAGATGCCCTTCTGGTGGTTGCCGTCGACGTGCCCGAGGACGACGGCCGGGCCGACCTCGCCCGGCGTGGGCGCGTAGGTGTACCAACCCGCCTGCAGCGGCGTGGTCACCGGCGGCACCTGGATCGTGTCGTCCGCGTTGACACCCAGCGGGACCAGCGACGAATGCGCGCCGATCTTCGGGATGTCGATCGAAACCGGATCGGACTTCGGCAGTGCGGCGACGGCGTCGGCGGGCTGCTCACCGGCCGGGTTCACCGCGACGGGCTGCGCGGGCGGCGGCTGCGCGGCCGGCGGCTCGGCCTCTCCGCCGAGCGTCAGCGCCAGCACCACCAACGCGGCCAGAAGCGCCACGACGAGCGCGATCAGGTAGCCCCGCCTGCTCGTGATCTTCGTAGTCATGTGCTCCCCCTTCGCACGGGTTTACACGTCTGGGCGGCCCGATCGGTTGGGCCGCCCAGACGCTACCCCCGCTCCCCTCGGGACGTCAGCGGCGCCGAGCCCGCCGGGCCAGCACCAGGCCGCTGCCGCCGAGCGCGAGGACGCCCATGGCCGCCGCGGCCGCGAGCGGTGCGCCGGAGTCGTCGGCCGGACCGTCGGTGCCGCCGGTCTGCGGCGCGCCCGCCGGCACCTTGGTCACCTGCTTGCCGGCCGGGCTCTTCGTGGTCACCCGGTCCACGACGAACGGCACGTCGACGAAGGTGTCGGGACGGCCGTCCCGGGGGTGGCAGCGCAGGTTGACCGGGTACTCACCGGCGCGGACGTCGCGCACGACCCCCGTGTAGGCCCGCACCGAGCCCTTCGGATCGGCGTCCGCGAAGGCGTCGACCGCCCTGGAGGTGACGTAAGCCTCGCCCTCGCAGCCGACGGTGAGCCGCACCTCCGTGCCGGGCACCCCGTGGCCCGGGGCGATGGTGAGCTTGGGCGCGGCCGGCTTGGCGGTGGTGCCCGGAGTGGGGCTCGCGCTCGGCGAGGTGCTCGCGAGCGCCACGCCGGGCGCGAGGACGAGGAAGGCCGCGGCGATACCCGCGACGACAGCTGTGTTCTTCATTCTTTTCTCCCCGGTGGAATGCGCGAACAAAGCAAGGATGTGGACGCCGTTCGCAGTTCCCCCTGCTTCGGCTTCGTCCGCTTGCTTGTGCACCTAGAGACGTCTCCACCTGCGGAAGGTTGCGCTAGCAGGTCACGAATACGTCGCGAAATCGCGCGTCGGGAACCCATGAAAAAACCACCCCGGAGCGCGGCTCCGAGGTGGTTCGTGTTGTGCGGATTCAGCCGGCCATGCTGCCGTCGCCCGCTTTCGCGGCACCGGAAGGCACCTTCGAAACCTGCGGCGCGGGCACCGAGAACTGGGTGCTGTACGTCTGGTCGCCGCAGGTCACGGTCAGCGGGTACGTTCCGGCCGGGGTACCCGGGTTGAGTGCGGCGTCGGCGCTGATGTTCGCGTCGGCGCCCATGAACGGGCCCGGGGTGTAGTTGGAGAAGGTCAGCGCCGGCGAAGAGAACTTCGGCGAAGCACCTTCGCACTTGGCCAGCGCGACGTTCGGCGCGTCACGGACGTACTTGCCCACGAGCGACTGGTTGATCGCGGTGTTGACGTTGAGCTGGACGCTGCCCTTCGCCGGCGCGGCGCTCGGCGTCGGACTGGGACTCTGCTGCTGCGCTTGCGCCGGCCCAGCCAGCGTCGTCGCCCCGATCACCGCTGCCACAACGAAAACCACCGTCTTGCGCACCTTCGCACCCTTCGCGTCCTTCAGCCGTACAACCGACAAGACGCGACGGGTGCGAAGGGGTTGCGTAACGGATCAGTCGAGATCGTCGTGGCGCATGAGCTGGCGCCCGGCCTCGGTGATCGAGCCCGACAGCGACGGGTACACCGAAAATGTCAGTGCCAGGTGGTCCACTGTGAGCTGGTTCTGGACGGCGAGCGCAATGGGAAGGATGAGCTCGCTCGCCTGTGGCGCCACGACGACTCCACCGACGACGACGCCGGTGGCGGGGCGGCAGAACAGCTTCACGAAGCCTCGGCGGAGGCCCTCCATCTTCGCGCGCGCGTTGGTGGCCAAGGGCAGCATGATGGTGCGCGCGGGCACCTCGCCGGAGTCGATCGCCTGCTGGCTGATGCCGACGGTGGCGATCTCCGGGTGGGTGAACACGTTGGCGGCGACGGTCTTGAGCTTGATCGGCGCGACGCCCTCGCCCAGCGCGTGCCACATCGCGATGCGGCCCTGCATGCTCGCCACCGAGGCGAGCATGAGCACGCCGGTGCAGTCGCCGGCGGCGTAGATCCCCGGAACGGAGGTGCGCGAAACGCGGTCGACGGTGATGAACCCGCCGGGGCCGGGCGAGATGCCGACCTTGTCGAGGCCGATGTCCTTGGTGTTGGGGACCGATCCGACGGTCATCAGCGCGTGGCTGGCTTCGATCACGCGGCCGTCGGCGAGGAAGATCTCGACGCCCTTTTCGGTGCGCTCGACGCGGTCGGCGCGCGCCTGCTTGGCGACGGTCGTGCCGCGCTGCGAGAAGACCTCCTCGAGCACCGCGGCGGCGTCGGCGTCCTCGTGCGGGAGGACGCGGTCGCGGCTGGAGACGACGGTGACCTTGACGCCCATCTCGGTGTAGGCGGAGGCGAACTCGGCGCCGGTGACGCCCGAGCCGATCACGGCGAGGTGCTCGGGGAGCTCCTCGAGCTCGTAGAGCTGGCGCCAGTCGAGGATGCGCTCGCCGTCGGGCACGGCGCCGGGCAGGACGCGCGGGGTGGCGCCGGTGGCGATCAGGACGACGTCGGCGGGCAGCTTCTCGGTGCCCTCCTGCGTCGTCACGGCGACCTTGTGGGTCGCGAGGCCGGGCTCTTCGTCGCAGAAGCGGGCTTCGCCGACGACGACGCGGACGCCTTCACGCTGGACGCGGGCGCGGATGTCGGCCGACTGGGCGAGCGCGAGGCCCTTCACCCGGCCGTGGACGGTCGGGAGGTCGATGCTCGTGTCGGCCATGTCGGTGTTGATGCCGAGCTCGCCGAGGTCGTGCATCTTCGCCAGCGCGCCCGAGCTCGCGATGAACGTCTTCGACGGGACGCAGTCGTAGAGGACGCACGCGCCACCGAGGCCGTCCCGTTCGACGATCGTGACGTCGGCCCCGTGCTGGGCTGCGACCAGCGCGGCTTCGTAGCCGGCCGGGCCCCCGCCCATGATCACGATCCTGGTCACCTGGGTCCTCCTCCGAGTGCGTGCGTGCGGTGCTCTCACCGTACGCGGCGAAGGTGACCGGACACTGAAGTGGGCGAACACGGCGAGTACGTCCACTCGGGTCAGCGAGGTGTCGCTACGCTGTCGGCGTGCCGTTGTATGCCGCGTACGGATCGAACATGGAGCCCGCCCAGATGCTGGAGCGCGCGCCGCACTCTCCGATGGCCGGCACCGGCTGGCTGGAGGGGTGGCGCCTGACCTTCGGCGGCGAGGACCTCGGCTGGGAAGGTGCCCTGGCGACGATCGTCGAGGACCCGGGTTCCCGGGTCTTCGTCGTGTTGTACGACGTGACGTCGCTGGACGAGGCGGGCCTGGACCGCTGGGAAGGCGGCGAGCTGGGGATCCACTCGAAGATCCGGTTACGGGTCCAGACGATGGACGGCTCGGTGCTGGCCTGGCTCTACGTCCTGGACGCCTACGAGGGTGGCCTGCCTTCGGCGCGTTACCTGGGCGTGCTGGCCGACGCCGCCGAGGCCGCCGGAGCCCCCGCCGACTACGTCGACGACCTGCGTACCCGCCCCTGCTCCGGCATCACCGGCTAACGAGTTCCGCCTCCAATCACGCGAGTTACGGTCCCAATCACGCTGGTGACGGGCTCGATCACGCGAGTTACGCCGCTCGTCGCGCGAAGCAAGTCTCCAGTTCGGCGAGCACTCGACTCGGGTCGCGGAGATCGGCCGCGGTCGCTCGGATCGTGACCCATCCCCGGCCGGCCAACCGCCGGTCGCGTTCGGTGTCCCGCTCCTGCCGGTCTTCATGAGCCGCGAAGCCGTCGTACTCCAGCGCAATGCGGAGCGCCGGCCAGGCGATGTCGAGCACGTACAACTTGCGGCCGTCGATGTCGGTGATCTCGAACTGAGCCTCCGGCACCGGGAACCCTGCCTCGACCACGACGAGCCGGAGGATGCTCTCCGGCGGCGATTCGGCCTTGCCTGTGGCGAGCGCCAGGAGCATCTGCGCCCTGTGGATACCTCGCTTGCTCCGGCGGTCCAAAACCCGGTCACGGACGTTGTCGCGAAGCCTCCGGCAGTGGTCGGCCGAGAGCCCGCGCATGGCCTGTTCGAGCGCGGCGAACGCGGTTCGCTTGTCGCCATCGCAGAGGAAATCGGCGAGGGCGAAGTCGAGCGAGAAGACCTTCAGCCCATCGAGTTCGACTACGTCGAACTCCGTGAATTCGGCTCGATGGATGACCAACCCCGGCCTCGACTCCACCCGCCTGGCATAGGGCACGGTGAGGTGCACAGCAGCATCGTCGATCACCGAAATCCCGTGCAGAGCAAGGGAAGTTGCGCCGGACAGAGCGGCAGGCGGACCCACCGCGATCAGTGCGGCCTGGGCCAGGGTCGCGAGATTGAGCGCGTCTGCCGCGTGGATGACCACGCCGCGCCACGGCTGCGCGAGCACGCCGGTGGCCAGCCCTTCGAGCACCGCCCGCCGCCCCAAGACCTTGTCGGCCTCGCGGCGTGAAACGGCTCCGTGTCGCCCTCCCCAAGTGATCACATCAACGAGAATGAGGCCCTTCGCCAACCAAGGGAAGAGCCTCATTCTCAAGCTGTGGATAACTCGGTCTACCTGTGGACAACTCGTGTGCGTAACTCCGAACTCGCGTGATTGAGGACGGAACTCGCGTGATTGGAGCCGGAACTCGTTAGGCGAGGGTGGTTAGGGCTGTGTGGACCAGGGTTCGGACTCCGCAGAGCAGGGCTCGTTCGTCCAGGATGAACGTGGGGCGGTGGATGTCGGACTGGGGTTCCGGCGAACCGGACCAAACGCCCAACCGGGCGAAAGCTCCCTGGATGTGCTCCAGGTACCAGCCGAAGTCCTCGCCACCCGAGGACTGCTCTGTCGAGGCCACCGCGCCTTCGCCCAGGGCCGCTTCGACGCCGGCGCGCATCAGGGCCGTCGAGTCCGCGTCGGACACCACCGGCGGGACGCCGCGGCGGTAGTCCAGCGAAAAGCCCACCCCCGTCGGCGCCAGCAGTGACTCCACCGACGACGCCACCAGCGGCTCCAGCGACGTCCAGACCTCGTGGTCGGCCGTGCGCAGCGTGCCGCGCAGGACGCCGTCCTGCGGGACCGCGTTGGCCGCCTGGCCCGCGTGGACCGCGCCCCACACCAGCACCGTGCCGGAACGGGGGTCGACCCGGCGCGAGAGCACCGCGGGCAGGGACGTGATGACCGTGCCCAGCGCGTGGACCAGGTCGGCGGTCAGGTGCGGGCGGGACGTGTGACCGCCCGGCGACGTCAGCCGCAGCTCGATCAGGTCCGCCGCCGACGTCAGCGCGCCGACGCGCATCCCGACCTTGCCCACCTCGAGACGCGGGTCCACGTGCAGGCCGTAGATCCGCTCGACACCGTCCAGCGCGCCCGCCGCGATCATGTCCAGCGCGCCGCCGGGCATGACCTCCTCGGCGGGCTGGAAGATCAGCCGCACGCGCCCCGGGAGCTCCGGCGCGCCGGCCAGGGCGCGGGCCGCGCCGAGCAGGATCGCCGTGTGGGCGTCGTGGCCGCACATGTGGGCCGCGCCCTCGACGGTCGACGCGTAGGGCAGCCCGGTCGCCTCGGTGAGCGGCAGGGCGTCCATGTCCGCCCGCAGCGCCACGCACCGCTCGCCGCTGCCGATGTCGCAGACGACGCCGGTGCCGCCGGGCAGCACCCACGGCTTGAGCCCGACGGAGCGCAGCAGCGTGACGACCAGCTCCGTGGTCGCGAACTCGTGCCGCGACAGCTCCGGGTGGGCGTGGATGTGCCGGCGCCACGCGAGCACGTCGGTCGCGTTGGCGCGCAGCCAGTCGTCCAGCCAGAACGGGCCGCGGCCCGCACCAAGGTCCTCCACGGGAGCCATGCTTACGCCGGCTTCGGAAATGAGCGCTTCGGACCCCTCCATGGGGTTGATGATGCGCCCGTGGGGGTCGCCTGGAACGTCCGGTCGTGAGTCGAGCACCGTCACGCCACACCTCCTCCCGCAACACGGGTAACCCGGGCAGCGGCTGGGGTCACGCAACGTGCCGATCGATCTGTCGTACGCATTTGCAGACGATCGTGCACCATGCAGGCGGCAACGCGCGCCTCGGAAACGGCCGTCCTAGATGGCCGGTACCGGATCTGCGTTGAACGGCGTGCAGTAGTTCGGCAAAGCCGAACGCGTCACGAGCTCTTGGCCTTCTTCGAACGGACCCGCCTGCCCCAGATCACGATGGCGAGCAGCGCCACCGCGACCACGCCGGCGATCAGCTTGTTCTTGGTCTTTTCGGTGTTCGCCTTGTCCGTCTGGGCCGGGTCGAGGACCGGGCCGGGCGGCTGGGTCTGCGCCGGGGCCGGCGCGACGGCCGCGTGCGCCACCGTCACCGTGACGGCCGCCTGACGCACCGGTTCGGCGGACGCCGGCGACGCGCTGAACAGCACCGCGCCCAGCACCCCGGCCAGGACCAGACCCCGCAGTTTCGCCATGTCATCCCTTCGCCGTCACCAGGCATTCTGCCCGCGGAACGCCGGTGCGTCAGCCACCGCGCGGTGGACCGAACGCGTCGAGGATCCGCTGAGCACCGAGGGTAGCCGTCAGCTCACCGTCGCGCACCGCCCGTTCGACGTCGGGAACGACCGTTCGCACGTCCGGATGTGCCGCCAGGCGACTCAGCAACTGTTCGCGCACCATCGCCCACGTCCAGTCGACCTGCTGCCGCCGGCGCCGCTCGTCGAGCTCGCCGGACGCCGTGAGCGTCTCGCGGTGCTTCTCGATCGCGCCCCAGACCTCGTCCAGGCGCAGGTTGTGCAGGCCGCTGCAGGTGAGCACCGGCGGCGTCCACGACGCCTCGGGCCCGTAGATCATCCGCAACGCGCCCGAAAGCTCCCGGGCCGCACGGCGAGCGTCCCGTTCGTGGTCGCCGTCGGCTTTGTTGACGGCGATGACGTCGGCGAGCTCCAGCACGCCCTTCTTGATGCCCTGCAGCTGGTCGCCCGTGCGAGCGAGCGTCAAGAACAGGAAGCAGTCGACCATGTTCGCGACGGTCACTTCGGACTGTCCGACCCCGACGGTCTCGACCAGGACGGTGTCGTAGCCGGCGGCTTCCATCAGCACGATCGTCTCGCGGGTCGCCCGGGCGACGCCGCCCAGCGTCCCGGACGTCGGCGACGGCCGGATGAACGCCCGTTCGTCGACCGCCAGGCGCGCCATCCGGGTCTTGTCACCGAGGATGGACCCGCCGGTGCGCGTCGACGACGGGTCGACCGCCAGCACGGCGACGCGGTGCCCGGCCGAGGTCAGGTCGGTGCCCAGCTGGTCGATGAATGTCGACTTGCCGACCCCAGGAACGCCCGTGATGCCGATCCGCCGCGCGCCACCGGACGAAGGCAGCAGCTCGACCAACAGCTCCTGTGCCTGGGCCCGGTGGTCCTCCCGCTGCGACTCGACCAGCGTGATCGCCTTCGACAGCGTGCCGCGGTCCCCCGCCAGGACGCCCTTGGCGTAGGCGGTGACGTCGACCTTGCGCGGCAAGGGTCAGGACTCCTGCGCCGTCAGCTGGCCGAGCAGGTCGATGGCCGCGTCCGCGAGCACCGTGCCCGGCCCGAAGATCGCCGCCGCCCCGGCCTCGCGCAGCGCCGGGTAGTCCTGCGGCGGGATGACGCCGCCGACCACGACCATGATGTCCTCGCGACCCAGCTCGGCGAGCTCGTGGCGCAGCGCGGGCACCAGCGAAAGGTGCCCGGCGGCCAGCGACGACACGCCGACGACGTGCACGTCCGCCTCGATCGCCTGCCGCGCCACCTCGGCCGGGGTGGAGAACAGCGGGCCGACGTCGACGTCGAAGCCGATGTCGGCGAAGCCGGTGGCGATCACCTTCTGACCGCGGTCGTGGCCGTCCTGGCCCATCTTCGCGACGAGGATCCGGGGCCGGCGACCTTCCTCCGCGGCGAACTCTTCGACCAGCTGACGAGCCTTCTCGACGTTCTGCGACTTACCCACCTCTTCGCGGTAGACGCCCGAAATCGTCCGGATCTGCCCGGAATGCCGGCCCCAGAGCTTCTCCAACGCGTCGGAGATCTCGCCGACGGTGGCCTTCGCGCGCGCCGCGCCGATGGCCAGCTCAAGGAGGTTGCCGCCGTTCCCGGCGCCTTCGGTGAGCCGCCGCAACGCGTCTTCGGTGGCGGCGGAGTCACGCTCTTCGCGAAGGCGTCGCAGCTTCTCGAGCTGCTGCGTCCGGACACCCGCGTTGTCCACTTTGAGCACTTCGATGTCTTCGTCGCTCGTGACCTGGTACTTGTTGACGCCGATCACGGGCTGCCGGCCCGAGTCGATCCGGGCCTGGGTGCGGGCCGCGGCCTCCTCGATGCGCAGCTTCGGGATGCCCGCGTCGATCGCCTTGGCCATGCCGCCGGCCTGCTCGACCTCGCTGATGTGACCCCACGCCTTGCGCGCGAGGTCGTAGGTCAGCTTCTCCACGAAGGCGCTACCGCCCCACGGGTCGATCACGCGCGTCGTGCCGGACTCCTGCTGCAGCAGCAGCTGGGTGTTGCGGGCGATCCGCGCCGAGAAGTCCGTCGGCAGCGCGAGGGCCTCGTCGAGGGCGTTGGTGTGCAGCGACTGCGTGTGGCCCTGGGTCGCGGCCATCGCCTCGACGCAGGTGCGGACGACGTTGTTGTAGACGTCCTGCGCGGTCAGCGACCAGCCGGACGTCTGGGAGTGCGTCCGCAGCGAAAGCGACTTCGGCGACTGGGGGTCGAAGCCCTTGACCAGCTTCGCCCACAGGAGACGCGCCGCGCGCAGCTTCGCGACCTCCATGAAGAAGTTCATGCCGATCGCCCAGAAGAACGACAGCCGGGGCGCGAACTTGTCGACGCTCAGCCCGGCGTCGACACCGGAGCGGATGTACTCGACGCCGTCGGCGAGGGTGTAGGCCAGCTCGAGGTCGGCGGTCGCCCCGGCTTCCTGCATGTGGTAGCCGGAGATGGAGATCGAGTTGTACTTCGGCATGTGCTGCGAGGTGTAGGAAAAGATGTCGGAGATGATCCGCATCGACGGCTGCGGCGGGTAGATGTAGGTGTTGCGGACCATGAACTCCTTGAGGATGTCGTTCTGGATGGTCCCCGCGAGCTGCTCCGGCTTCACCCCCTGCTCCTCGGCCGCGACGACGTACAGGGCGAGCACCGGCAGCACCGCGCCGTTCATCGTCATCGACACCGACATCTTGTCGAGGGGAATCCCGTCGAAGAGCTGGCGCATGTCGTAGATGGAGTCGATGGCGACGCCCGCCATGCCGACGTCGCCGGAGACGCGCGGGTGGTCGGAGTCGTAGCCGCGGTGGGTGGCCAGGTCGAAGGCGACCGAGAGACCCTTTTGGCCGGCGGCGAGGTTGCGCCGGTAGAAGGCGTTGGACTCCTCGGCCGTGGAGAACCCGGCGTACTGGCGGATGGTCCACGGCTGGTTGACGTACATCGTCGGGTAGGGCCCGCGCAGGAAGGGCGCGATGCCGGGGTACGTGCCCAGGAAGTCCACATCGGACAGGTCGGCGGCGGTGTAGACCGGCTTGACGCCGATGCCCTCGGGCGTCTCCCAGGCCAGCGCGTCCGGGCCCTTGCCGGTGGCGGCCTCCACCGCGCGCGCCCAGGCGTCGCGGTCGGCCGGCTCGGGCGATCCGAGGCCGACGTCGGCGAAGTTCGGGATGGTCATCGCGAAACTCCCAGCTTGGCGTGCAGACCGGTCAGGACTTCCAGGGCGTCGCACCCGGCGAAGACGTTGCCGTCGACGCCGTCGAACTCGCCTTTTCCGGCCAGGAGGACGTGGTCGGCTCCCAGCGCGGCCGCCACCTCGGCGGCCTGCGCCGCGTAGGCGTCGTCGGTGCCGCAGAGGCAGGCGATCCTGGCGCCGGACGCGCGGAACGCACCAGGCAGGTCGTCGGTCGCGCCCGGGTTGACGGCCTCGATCCCGCCCGCCTGGAACAGGTTGGCGGCGAAGCCGGCCCGCGCGGTGTGCGCGGCCACCGGGCCGAGCGTGGCCAGGAAGATCTTCGGCCGCTCACCGTGCTCGGCCAGGTAGGCGTCGGACGCGTCGCGCAGGGCCTCGAAGCCTTCGGCGTACCGGTGCCGCGGCAGCCCACCGTCCACAGGGGACCCGAGCGGCGTCCTGACCACCGGCTTCTCGGCCAGGTTCGGGAACTCGCTGACGCCGGTGAGCGGGTCGCGCCGGGTGGCGATCCGCTTCGCGCGCTTCTCCCACGTCTCGGCGAGCCGCCCGGCCAGCGCGCCGGACGACAGCTCGGCGACCAGGCCGCCGGCGCCCTCGATGGCGGTGAACTCGGCCCAGGCGGCGTGCGCGAGGTCGTCGGTGAGCTTCTCGACGTACCAGGAGCCGCCCGCCGGATCGGCCACGCCGGCCAGCTTGGACTCCTCCAGCAGCACGGCGTGGGTGTTGCGGGCGATCCGTGCGGAGAACGCGTCGGGCTTGCCGATCGCGGCGTCGAACGGCAGCACCGTGACCGCGTCCGCGCCGCCGACACCCGCGCCGAAGCAGGCGACCGTCGTGCGCAGCATGTTCACCCAGGGATCGCGCCTGGTCAGCATCGACGGCGACGTCACGGCGTGCTGGCGCATCGGCGAAGAGAAGCCGCACACCTCGGCGACGCGGGCCCACAGGCGGCGGGCCGCGCGCAGCTTCGCGATGGTGGAGAACTGGTCGGCGGTCGCGGCGATCCGGAACTCCAGCTGGCCGGCCGCGGTTTCGGCGTCGAGGCCCGCGTCCGTCAGCGAACGCAGGTAGGTGACGCCGGCGGCGACGAGCGCGCCCAGCTCCTGCGCGTCCGACCCGCCCGCTTGGTGGAACGGCAGGCCGTCGGCGACGATGGTGCGCACCTTCGGGTACTTCCCGGCGACACGCGCGGCGAGCGCGGCGGCCGGTTCGAGCACGGCGGCCGAGCCGATGCGCGCCGCGAGCCCGATCGGGTCGGCACCGAGCACCGCGGTGGCTTCGCTCGCCGGGATCTCGCGTTCGTCGAACAGCGCCAGCAGCTCCGAAGCAGCCTCTTCGTACGAAGCACCCGCGTCCAGCACGACCGGCGCCAGGTCGAGGTAGACCTCGTTGAGCGCGTCGGCGATCGACGCGGGCGGGACGGACAGCCAGATCGACGTCACGCCGCCCTCGAGGTCGGCGAGGATCGCGCGGTTGACCTCGCGGGCGTCCGCACCGGTGAACCGGGCCCGGACGTCCCAGCCCGTGCTGATCCGGCCGTCCGGGCGGGACCCTCGCACGAACGGCGGCAGTCCCGGGAACCCGGTTTCGCCGGGTACGTCTTCGGCCGTGTACAGCGGCTGGATCTCGATCCCGTCGTAGGTCCGCGTGACGAGCTTGCTCTCCGGCGCGCCCGAGAAGTCCTCCGGCAGCTTGCCGCTCTTGCGCAGGACCCCGGCCACGAGCTCCTGCCACTGCTCGCGCGTCGCCTGCGGGAACTCGGCCGCGAGATCGAGGTCGGAGATCGGCGCTGACTCCGGACCGGCCACTTCAGTCATACCCAGTGATGGTAGAGGCACCGGCCGCGTCCGACCTGTGACTCTAGTCGCGCCCCTAGGCAGCTAAGGGTCAGCCGGGTACGACACAATCAGGGGGTGCCCCCCTCCAGCGAAGAGACACGACTGGTCGCCGGTCGCTACCGGCTGCGCTCGGTGCTGGGTTCGGGGTCGATGGGCACCGTCTGGTCGGCCTACGACGAGTTCCTGCACCGGCAGGTGGCCGTCAAGGAGATGAAGGTGCCGCCGGGCATCCCCTCTTCGCAGGCCGACGAGCTGCGGGAGCGGACGCTGCGCGAGGCCCGCGCGATCGCCGTCCTCTCCCACCCGAACGTGATCATCCTGCACGACGTCGCGCGCGAGGACGACCAGCCGTTCGTGGTCATGGAGCTGCTGCCCTCGCGCAGCCTGGCGCACATCCTGCGCGACCACGGGCCGCTGACCGTCGGGCAGGCCGCCGCGGTCGGCATCGCCGTCGCGTCCGCGCTCGAGGCCGCGCACGCCGCCGGGATCACCCACCGCGACGTCAAGCCGGGCAACGTCCTGGTCGCCAGCGACGGCCGGATCAAGCTGACCGACTTCGGCATCGCGCGCAACGTCTCCGAAGCCACCATGACCCGCACCGGGATCATGCTGGGCTCCCCCGCCTACATCGCGCCTGAGGTCGCCTCCGGCGGCGCGGTCGTCCCGGCCGCCGACCTCTGGGGCCTCGGCGCGACGCTGTTCGCCGCGGTCGAGGGCGCGCCGCCGTACGACGCCGACGGCGACCCCCTGGAGACCGTCGGCAAGGTCGTCAACGGCAAGGTGCCCAAGCCGAAGGCCGGACCGCTCGCCGACGTCATCTCCGCGCTGATGAAGAAGGAGCCCGGCGACCGGATCACCCTGCGCGAGGTCCGCCACCGGCTCTACCCGCTGCAGTCGAAGACGCCGCTCGACCTGTTCGGACCCGAGCTGTTCCGCACCCCGGACGGCAAGAAGACGTCCGCGCAGCCGGACGCGACCGACACGCAGGTGATCAAGACCGTCCTGCCCGAGAAGCCGGGGAAGGCGGAGAAGAAGGCCGAGGGGTCGAGCAGCGAGCTCGCCACCGACCCGGGCCCGCTGCCGTTCCTGCGCCCGCCCGCCCCGGCGCCGGCACCCGCGCCTTCGCCGGAACCGGCGACGCTGTTCGTCGCGCCGCCGCCGCGACCGGCAGGCCGGCGCACCGCCCGCGCGAGCGCCGTGCTCGTGGCCGTGGCGATCCTGCTCTTCCTGCTGGCCGCGGGCGGCGGGTTCGCGCTGGCCAGGACGGTCGGCGGGCAGTCACTGCTGCCCCCGGCGGCCGAACCGGCGAGCACACCGAACGGGCCCACCCGGGTGCCGCCGCCGACGCTGGTGCACCAGACCGGCAACGGCAGCGCCCTGAACAACGACGGCGGGCAGTACGGCCTCGACGTGCCGGAGGGCTGGCAGCGGTTCGTCGCCCCGCACAACACCAAGTTCGGGCTGAGCCTGGCCGTCCAGTACGTCTCGCCGGACGGGCGCCGGTCCCTGCGCCTGGAGCGGCTGGCGAAGTACTTCGACCAGTTCGACAGCTACGAGGACTACCTCGGCTGGCTGCGGGGGTCCTACCAGGGCAGCGAGCTCGAGCTCTTCGCGCCGTCGAAGTCGGCCGACGGCAAGAGCGCCACGGTGACCTACCGCTTGGCCGAGGGCGGCGCGGCGGCCAAGGGTGACGGCAGCGGGGGCACCCGAGTGACGTTTGTGAAGCTGGTCCAGGCCGGCTTGAGCCTGTGGATCCTGTCGGTCACCGTGCCGGCCGAGCAGGAGTCCGCGGGCCAGGTGGACGTCTTCGACCGCGTGGCACCCACGCTGCAGGTTTCGGACTAAGGCGCCCGGTTCAGCACCTCGAAGGACACGGACTCCTGCGCGAGGTGGCGCAGTCCCGTGAAGATCCGGTCGCCCAGGACCGTGGCGACCAGGCCGGCCTCGATGATCTTGTCGAACGACGTCAGCCCCGTCACGACCTCGACGTCCAGCACGGCGACGCGCAGCGCCAGCACGCAGTACTCGTCCAGCCGCTCGGCGAGCTTCTCGTGCCCGAGCTCCTTCGCCGTCGCGAGTGCGGCGATCAGGTTGCCGATCGCCCGGTTCTCCGATCCGTGCCACTTCCAGCCGTGGCGGTGGGAGAGGTCCTGCAGGAGCGCGGTCGCCCACTCGGCGGCTTCGTCGGACACCTTCGGCGGGTCGCCGGCCAGCTCTTCCTGGACGACGCCCATCGTCTCGTGCGGGGTGGCGTTGCCGTCGATCGCCTGCAGGACGGCGCCGACCGACGCCAGCGGCAGGCCGCCGACCTCCGTCAGTGCCTTGACCAGCCGGAGCCGCTGGACGTGTTCCGCCGAGTACCGCGCCTGGTTGGGGCTGGTGCGCTCGCCCGGCGGGAGCAGGCCTTCGCGCAGGTAGTACTTGACGGTCGCGACCGGCACCCCCGATTCGGCGCTCAGTTCGGCCATCCGCATGCGCATCCGCTCCGATCCCAGGGTCGGCCTCCGGGACAACCCTGACGACTTCTCAGTATGGATAGTTTAACTTCCCATAACGGAGAGCATGACTATCCGTTATGGGAGGAACCATGACCATCCTTGCCGACGTCCGGAGCAGAGCGCGCGGGTGGCACCGGCCGTCCGCGCTGGCGGCCGCCACCTTCGGGGTGATCGCGGTGCTGTGCGTCGCCGCGCTGCTCGTCGACCAGCGGACCCTGGCCGGCGCCCCGATCTGGGCGAAGCCGCTCAAGTTCGCCATCTCCGGCGCGCTCTACTTCGCCACCTGGAGCTGGCTCGTCTCGCTGCTGCCGCGGTTCCGGCGCACGGCGGGCTGGTTGACGAACTTCCTGGTGCTGATCTTCGCCCTCGAGTACGTGCTGCTCGTGTTCCAGGCCGCGCGCGGCCGGGCGAGCCACTTCAACAACGCGACCCCGCTGGACGCCACCATCTACAGCGTCATGGGCAAGATGATCATCGGCCTGTTCGGCGCGACGCTGGTGCTGACCGTGCTGGTGATGTTCACGAAGATCGACGACCGGGCGAGCTTCTGGGCCGTGCGCGCCGGCGCCGTCTTGTCGCTGGCGGGGCTCTCGCTGGGCATCCTGATGACGAACCCGACCGCGCAGCAGCTCGCGCAGTGGAAGACGGGCGGCACCCCGGACATGGTCGGCGCGCACACCGTCGGGCTCGCCGACGGCGGCCCCGGCCTGCCGATCCTCGGCTGGAGCACGGTCGCCGGCGACCTGCGGATCCCGCACTTCGTCGGGATGCACGCGCTGCAGCTGCTGCCGTTGCTCGCCATCGCGCTGACGGCACTGGCCCCGCGCTTCGCCCGGCTGCGCGACGACGTCGTCCGCACGCGGCTCGTCCTGATCGGCGCGGCCGGGTACGCCGGGCTGACCGCGCTGGTCACCTGGCAGGCCCTGCGGGCGCAGTCGATCGTGCACCCGGACGCGACGACGCTGGGCGCGTTCGCGGTGCTGGTGGCCGCCGTCGGGCTGGGGTCGTGGGCCGCGGTGCGTGTCCGATGACCCTCTTCGGCCTGGCGTTCCCGCTCGCGGCGCCGTTCTGGGCGTTGCTGATCCTGGCGCCGAAGTGGCGGTGGACGGCGCGGATCATGGCGTCGCCGTGGGTGCCGCTGCTGCCGCTCGTCAGCTACTTCGCGCTCGCCGTGCCCCACCTCGGCGAGTGGGGACAGGCGATGCTCCGGCCCGACCTCGGCGTCCTGCAGGCGATCCTGGCGACGCCGTGGGGTGCCGGGCTCGTCTGGGCGCACCTCATCGCGTTCGACCTGTTCATCGCGCGGTGGATGTACTTCGAGGCGAGGGCCCGGGAGATCTCGCCGTGGATCGTGAGCCCGATCCTGGTGCTGACGATCTTCCTTTCGCCGTTCGGGCTGGTGGTGTTCCTGGTGGTGCGGAGCGTCCGGATACGCTCCCTCGCATGAGTGAACACGAGGCCGCGGCCGCCATCGCCAAGCGCACCGGCGTGGACGCGCACGACATCGCGGTGGTCCTGGGATCGGGCTGGCGCCCGGCGGCGGACGTCATCGGGGAGTGCGAGACGGAGATCCCGTTCGCCGAACTGCCCGGCTTCACCACGCCCGGCGCGGTGGGCCACGGCGGCACCATCCGCTCGCTGAAGGTCGGGGACAAGAACGTCCTGGTGCTGCTCGGGCGGACGCACTTCTACGAGGGCAAGGGCATCGACCCGGTGGTGCACAACGTGCGCACCGCGGCGGCGGCCGGCGTCCGGACCGTGCTGCTGACCAACGCGGCGGGCGGGCTGCGCCAGGGTTTCCGGGTGGGGCAGCCGGTGCTGATCTCCGACCACCTGAACCTGACCGCGCGCTCACCGATCGTCGGCGCGAACTTCGTCGACCTGACCGACCTGTACTCGGCGCGGCTGCGGAAGATCGCGCAGGAGATCGATCCGTCGCTGGAGGAAGGCGTCTACGCGGGCCTGACCGGGCCGCACTTCGAGACGCCGGCGGAAATCCACATGCTGCGCACGCTGGGCGCGGACCTCGTCGGCATGTCGACGGTCCTCGAGGCCATCGCGGCGCGCGCGGCCGGCGTCGAGGTGTTCGGCCTGTCGCTGGTGACGAACCTGGCCGCCGGGATGACCGGCGAGCCGCTGAACCACCAGGAAGTCCTGGAAGCGGGCCGCGCGGCGGCGACGCAGATGGGCACCCTGCTGCGCGAGCTCGTCACCCGCGCCTGACCCGAGCGCCCCAATGTGGCCTTGGTTGCGTCTGACGCACCCAAGGCGGCCTTCGGTGCGTCAGACGCACCGAACGCCACATTGGGTGCGTGGGACGCAACCAACGCCACATTGGGGCGCTCGGGATCAGGCTTCGAGGGCCCAGCGGACGTAGCGCGTCTTCGGTACGAAGCCGGCCTTCTCGAAGACCCCGGACGCTCCGGACGGGCTCGCCGAGTCGACGACCAGGCTCGCCTGGTCGTAGCCCTGCTCCGCCGCCGCGCGCAACGCGTGCGCCAGCAGCGCCGAGGCGACCCCGCGCTTCCGGTGCTCCCGCAGCGTCCCGACGACCATGAAGTGCGCGTCGCGGATCCCGGTCGCCTCGGTGTCGGCGTCCCACGACATCGTCACCAGCAGGCCCGCCGGCGCCCCGGCCGCGTCGCGGAGCAGGAAGCTGACCTCCGGCCGGAACGTCTGGTTGGTGATCTTGTTCCGCCACAGGTCGGCGGGCATCGGCACCGCACCCCAGACGTCCTCGAACGCCTCGTTCCGGACCCGCCGGAAGTCCTCGTCCGTCGCCGCCGACCACGGCTCGATCCGCGGCTCGTCCACCGGCGCCACGTCCCCGAGCGGGTGCTCCATGCGCTGGAAGTACCGGGCCGGCGCGAAGCCCTGGGACCGCATCAGCTCGGCGAGCCCGGCGATGTGCTCGGGCCGGTGGACGTCCACCGCGAGCCGCCGGCCTGGGTGATGCCGGGCGTGCAGCACCTTCGCCGCCGCGACCCCGGCCTCGACGAGCGCGGTGCCGACACCCCGGCGGCGGTGGGCCGGGTGGACCCCGCCGTCCAGGAAGACCCGGTGGACCTCGTCGGCGGACGGCTTGTAGCGGAGCTTCATGTAGCCGATCATCGCGTCGCCGTCGAAGGCCGCGAGGCTCCCGCGCTCCAGGTCCGCGTAGGGGTCGGCCAGCTCGGTGAGGGTGTCCTCGGCGGTGTAGTGCTCGCCGATCCGGTCGACGGTTTCGATGGCGTTGAGGAGGTCGGCCGACGCCTGGGCGTCGTCGCGGGTGAGCGGCCGCCAGGTCAGGGAAGATGATCGTCCGGGCATACCGGCGACGCTAGCCGGGCCCGCGCGGGCTGTCGCCCGGTTTCCCGGCGGGCGCGAGCGCGCCGTGATCATGAGAGCCTTCTAGACTCGTCCCCGATGTTCCAGCCACGTGAATCCTCCCCGCTCCCGCCGGGGGCCGGCCGATGAAGCTCGTCTTCGCCGGCACCCCCGAGCCGGCCGTCCCCGCGCTGCGCGCACTGCTCGACTCCGGCCGCCACGAGGTCGTCGCCGTCGTCACCCGGCCCGACGCCCAGGCCGGCCGCAGCCGCCGGGTCGTCCGCTCCCCGGTCGGCGCCCTCGCCGACTCCCGCGGCATCGAGGTCCTGACGCCCGCGCGCGCCGGCGACCCGGCCTTTCTCGCCCGGCTGGCCGAGCTGGCGCCGGACGCCTGCCCGGTCGTCGCCTACGGCGCGTTGCTGCCGCAGGCCGCCCTCGACATCCCGCGCCTCGGCTGGGTGAACCTGCACTTCTCGCTGCTGCCCGCGTGGCGGGGCGCGGCGCCGGTGCAGGCCGCGATCCGCGCCGGCGACGAGATCACCGGCGCGTCGACCTTCCGGATCGTCAAGGAGCTGGACGCGGGCCCGGTCTTCGGCGTCGTCACCGAGACGATCGGCGCGACCGACACGGCGGGCAGCCTGCTCGGACGGCTTTCGGAGTCCGGCGCCAAGCTGCTGCTGTCCACCATGGACGGTCTGGCCGACGGCAGCCTCGTCGCGCGCGAGCAGCCCGCCGAGGGCCTCAGCTACGCGCCGAAGGTGACCGTCGAGGACGCACGCGTGTCCTTCGCCGACCCGGCCTCGGCGGTCGACCGGCAGATCCGGTCGGTCACGCCGGAGCCGGGTGCGTGGGCGGAGTTCCGAGGCGAACGCTTCAAGCTCGGCCCGGTCACGGTGCTCGACGAACCCGGCCCGCCGCCGGGCGAGATCGTGGTCGAACGCAAGCGGGTGCTGGTCGGCACGGCGACGAAGCCTCTGCGGCTCGGCGACGTCCAAGCACCCGGCAAGAAACGGATGGCGGCCACCGACTGGGCCCGCGGAACCAGGATCGACCAGGGAGAACGCCTCCGGTGAACGACAACAGGGAACGCCGGCCGTCACGGCCGATGCGGGGCCGCCCGGCACCGCGCAAGGAAGGCCCGCGCCGCCCGCCGGAGGTGGACCCGGCCCGCCAGGCCGCGTTCGACGTCCTGCGCGCGGTCCGGGAGAAGGACGCCTACGCCAACCTCGTCCTGCCGGACCTGCTGCGCGAGCGGCGGATCGGCGGCCGGGACGCGGCGCTGGCGACCGAGCTCGCGTACGGCACGTCGCGGGCCCAGGGCCTGCTCGACGCCGTCATCGAGTCGTGCGCCGAGCGGCCGCTGGCCAAGACCGACCCGGTGGTGCTGGACGCGCTGCGCCTCGGCGTCTACCAGCTGCTGCGCACCCGCATCCCGGAGCACGCCGCCGTGACGTCCACTGTGGACCTCGTGCGGGCCGAAGCCGGTTCGTGGGCCACCGGTTTCGCGAACGCCATCATGCGCAAGGTGTCCGAAAAGGACGAAGCCGCCTGGCTGGACGAGGTCGCGCCGGACGAGGCCACCGACCCGATCGGGGCCTTCGCGCTGCGCACCGCGCACCCGCGCTGGATCGCCCGCTCGTTCGCCGAAGCGCTGGGGGACAAGGGCGAGGGCCTCAAGGCCGCGCTCGAAGCCGACGACGCCCGGCCCGAGGTGCACCTCGTCGCCCGGCCCGGCGAGATCAGCGCCGACGAGCTGGCGGCGATCACCGGCGGCGACCCGGCGCCGTACTCGCCCTACGGCGTCCGGCTGCCCGCGGGCGCGGGTGACCCGGGCGACGCGGAGCCGATCCGCGAGCGGCTGGCCGCGGTGCAGGACGAGGGCAGCCAGCTGTGCGCGATCGCCGCGACGAAGGTGCCCGTCGAGGGCACCGACGAGCGCTGGCTCGACCTCTGCGCCGGCCCCGGTGGCAAGGCGGCGCTGCTCGGCGCGCTGGCCGCGTTGAGCGGGGCGACCGTGGACGCCGTCGAGAAGGCACCGCACCGCGCGAAGCTCGTCGAGAAGGCCACGACCGGGCTGCCGGTGAAGGTGCACGTCGCCGACGGGCGCGAAAGCGGCCTGGAGCCGGGCTACGACCGGATCCTGGTCGACGCGCCGTGCAGCGGGCTCGGCGCGTTGCGGCGGCGGCCCGAGGCACGCTGGCGGCGGCAGCCGTCCGACGTCGCGGACCTGACCAAGCTGCAGGGCGAGCTGATCACCGCGGCGTACGCGCTGCTGCGGCCGGGCGGCGCGCTCACGTACGTCGTCTGCTCGCCGCACCTGGCCGAGACCGAAGGCGTGCTGACGGAGACGGCCCGACGCCTCAAGGCCGAAGTGGTGGACTCGCGGGAGTTCTTCCCCGGCGTGCCGGAGCTCGGTGACGGGCCGTACGTGCAGCTGTGGCCGCACCGCCACGGCACCGACGCGATGTTCTGCGCCGTGCTGCGCAAACCGTGAGGGATCTCGGGCTGGTCGCCGGCTCGTGCGGCGGGCTGGACACCCGGTTCGCCGCCGAGCTGGTCCGGCCCGCCGCCGAGCGCGGCTGGCGCCCG
Organism: Amycolatopsis sp. NPDC051106; assembly: GCF_040682775.1. Classification (NCBI taxonomy): domain Bacteria; kingdom Bacillati; phylum Actinomycetota; class Actinomycetes; order Pseudonocardiales; family Pseudonocardiaceae; genus Amycolatopsis; species Amycolatopsis sp. NPDC051106. The sequence goes on from NZ_JBFBBQ010000023.1 coordinate 72,896, forward strand.
GCGATCACCCTGACGCCGACCGCGATGCGCTGGCTGGAGTCCACGGGCGCCCTCGCCGACGTCGCCGCGGCGACCGACCTGCCGATCCGCAGCGTCTCGCGGCTGCCGGGGGAGCCGCGGCCGCACCCGGACCCGGCGGTGTTCCTCTTCGCGCCGGCGTCGGCCAACTCGGTCGCCAAGCTGGCGCTCGGCATCGCGGACAACCAGGCGCTGACCGTGCTCGGTGACGTCCTCGGCGCGCCCGGGATCACGATCGTCGTCGCCTACCAGATCCAGGACACGCGGGTGCACCACCCGGCGTGGCAGCGCCACCTCGACACCCTCGCGGGCGCCGGGGTGACGCTGCACCGGCTCGACATCGGCCGCCCGTGGACCGAGGCCCTCGACCTGCTGCCCTGAGCCGGCCCGCTTCTTTGCGCAGCAAGCTTCCTCGCGCAGCAAGGGTTCCTTGAGCGGCCCGCGGGGGCGCCCCCCGTTTTCCACATTACCCGGGGGCACCGACAGTTCCGGGCCGCGCGCGGCGCACGCGGCCCGGCGCACCGCTCGCGAACGGCGAACTCCGGTCGGGGGACGGCACGGCCGTCGCAGCGCACGACCGCGGTCCGCGACTGCGCCCCACGACCGCGGCCCACGAACGCCTGCGGTCCCGGCCTACCTCCGGGCCAGCGCCACCTCGAACGCCGCTTCGGTGTCGGCCCGCACGGTGTCGGGGAGGGGATCCTCGTTGGCCGACACGGTGGCGCCGCGGCCGCCGTCGAGGGCGCCGGCGAGCGTGGCGAAACCGAAGATGTCGCCGCCGTGGCCCCAGTAGCGCGTGCCGTCCGGCAGGGTCCGGTGGAACAGCCCGAGGCCGTAGTCCGTGCCGGTTCCGCCCGGCACCGGGACCGTGCGCTGCATCTCGGCGAGCTGCGCGGGGCGCAGCAGGCGGCCGCCGAGCAGCGCGGTGTAGAACGTGTCGAGGTCCCGGCCGGTCGACACGAGCGCACCCGCGGCGCCGGCGATCGACGGGTCGAACTCGGTGAAGTCGAGCAGCTTCTCCTCGCCCGGCACGTACCCGCGCGCGTGCGGCACGGGCAGCAGTTCCTCGCCGCGCCCCGGCAGGGAGGTGCCGCGCAGGCCCAGCGGCCGGGTGATCCGGTGGGTGATCTCGGCGGCGACGCTGTGCCGCGTGACCTTCTCGACGAGCATCCCGGCGACGATGTAGTTGGTGTTCGAGTAGGACCACGAGCTGCCGGGTGCGAACAGCGGCGGGTGGTGCATCGCCAGGGCGACGAGCTCGCCGGGTTCGGCCCCGCGGTGGCGCAGCGACTCGAGGTCGCCCGTCGCCAGCAGGTCGTCGGTGTAGCTGTAGAGCCCGCTGGTGTGCTGCAGCAGCTGACGCACGGTGATCGCGCGGCCGTCGTTGCCGTTCCCGGCGATCAGCCCGGGCAGGTAGCGCTCGATCGGCGCGTCGAGGTCGACCTTCCCCTCGGCGACGAGCTGGAGCACCACGGTCGCGACGAACGTCTTCGTGATGCTCCCCGCGCGGAACTTCGCGTTCCGCGGGTACGGCGTCCCGGTGGTGACGTCGCCGGTGCCGCTGCGCGTCTCGGTGACGCGCCCGTGGTCGGTGACGACGGCCTCGGCGCCGGGCGCGCCGCCCTGGACGGTGACCCGGTCGAGCGCCCGCTGCAGCGGGTTCGTGGTGGTGGCGAGCGCGGGTGCCGCCGTGGTCGCCGCGAGGAGCGCGACGAGTGTGCCGCAAGCGACGATTCGCTTGCCGTGCAAGGATTTGCGCATGAAAGTGCCCCCTGGGGTTTCGATGTTGCGTGGACTCACTGGACTGAGCAGATCGCCGCGTCGGTGGCAGCGAGCAAGTGCTGGTTGGCCGCTGGCGGCGTCGGGTTCTGGTTCAGCACGACCGTCGCGCGGCGGCCGCCCGGGCCGACGCCGGACAGGTTGGTGAAGCCGAGGATCCCGCCTTCGTGCCCCCAGAACTCCCCGCAGGACAACGGGATGCTGCCCAGGCCCAAGCCGTAACGCGCCCCCGGGACGCCGAGGTTCGCCGGGACCGTGCGCCGCATCTCGGCCAGTTCGGCCGGACGCAGCAGGCGACCGCCGAGCAGGGCGCCGTAGAAACGGTCGAGGTCGGCCGGGGTCGAGACGAGCCCGCCCGCTGCCCACGCCATCGTGGTCTCGTAGTCGCTGAAGTCGACCAGGCTGCCGCGGACCGACACGTAGCCGACGGCGTGCGGCGCGGGCAGCTTCTCGTCGCCGCGGCGCGGGAGGTAGGTGTCGCGCAGGCCGAGCGGCCGGGTGATCCGGCGGGCGATCTCGTCGGTCAGCGCGTGCCCGGTGACGCGTTCGCCGAGCATCCCCGCGACGATGTAGTTGGTGTTGGAGTACGACCAGCTCGTGCCGGGCGGGAACAGCGCGGGGTGGTTCAGCGCGATCGCCACCAGCCCGCCCGGGTCCGCGCCGCGGTGGCGCATCGTCTCCGGATCGTTCAGCGGCAGGTCGTCGGTGTAGTTGTACAGCCCGCTCGTGTGCTGCAGCAGCTGCCGCACGGTGATCCGCCGGTCCGGCAGGAGCCCCGGCAGGTACCGCTCGACCGGTGCGTCCAGGTTGACCCGGCCCTCGGCCACGAGCTGGAGCACCACGGTGGCGACGAACGACTTCGTCACACTGCCCGCGCGGAAGGAACCGTTGCGCGGTAACGGTTTTCCGGTGGCGACGTCCCCGGTGCCGCTGCGCGTGACTCGCATCCGGGAGCCGTCCTGGACGACGGCTTCGGCGCCCGGGACGCCGTCCTGCGCGGTCAGCGTGTCGAGCGCGTCCTGGACCGGATCGACCGCGGCGAGCGCGGGTGCCGCGGTGGTCGCCGCCAGCAGCGCGACGAGCGTGCCGACGGCGACGATCCGCCTGCCACATAAGGATTTCCGCATGGAAGAACCCCCTGGTGTCTCGGTGCTCCCAACCTAGGGAGCCGAGCCACCAGGGGGCATGGGGCAAGCCGCCGGAAACCTTCGGGGGCCAGCCCTACCACCCGGCAAGGGCCGGGAATGTCGCATTGCGGGACTCAGCGTCCCGCAATGCGACATTCACGGCTTTACGCGGGGTCAGCGCAGGCGCAGGGCCCGCTTCAGCGTGCCGAACAGGTCGGTCTGGTTGGTCAGGCCGACGATGTTGGCCGCCTGCGGGCCCATGGCCGCGATGCGGACCTGGGTGCCCGTGTGCGACTGCGAGCCGCCGGGCTCCGCGGTGCCGTACGCGAGGGTCATGTTCGCGCCCTCGTTGGTGATCAGCGTGGCGGTCAGACCCGGGGTGGCCGTCGGCTCGACGATCTGGCTGCTGTGGCCGTGGTCGGCGGTCACCAGCACCAGCGTGTCGGGGTGGCTGCGGGCGAACGCCGTGCCCGCCGCGATCGCCGCGTCGAAGTCGACCGTCTCACCGATCTGGCCGCACGGGTCGGCCGCGTGGTCCTGCTTGTCGATGCTCGCGCCCTCGACCTGCAGGAAGAAGCCCTTGTCCGAGTGGCGGTCGTCGAGCAGCTCCAGGGCCTTGCGGGTCTGGTCGGCCAGCTTCGGCTGGGTCTTCGGCAGCGCCGGGTTGGCGGTGCAGCGCGCCGGCGCCGTGCCGCCGTGGACCGCCGCCGGGCCGGTCCAGTTCACCGGCATGTTCCCGTCGGCGAACAGGCCGAGGACCGGCTTGCCCTTCTTCGCCGCCGCCAGGTCCGCGGCGGTGTTGACGACGTTGTAGCCGGCCGCCTTCGCCTGGTCCAGCACCGTCTTGCCGGCGAACTTCCCGGCCGTGACCTTCTGGTTGAAGTACTTCGCGCCGCCGCCGAGCAGGACGTCGGGACGGGTCTGGACGAGCTGCTCGGCGATCGAGCCGGCGCCGCCGTTCTCCTTGGCGTTGACCGCGCACTTCGCGGTCGTCTCGACCGGGCCCTTGCAGTCGCGGCTGACGACGTGCGAGCCGAGCACGGCCGGGGTGGCGTCCTGGACCTCGGCGGTGGTGACGTCGCCGGTGCGCAGGCCACCGCGCTTGGCCAGCTCGAGGATCGTCGGCACGGGGTTGCCGTACGCGTCCACGGAGATGGCGCCGTTGTAGGTCTTGACGCCGGTGGCCCAGCCGGTGCCGGACGCGGCCGAGTCGGTCACGTAGTTCGGCTTGCCGGGGTTGTTCTGCTCCACCGCGTAGGTGGTGTAGTCGCCGGTCAGCGGCAGCTCGTCCATCGCGAGCCGGCCGGCGGCGCCGCGTTCGTAGTTGCGCGCCGACGTGATCTCCGACTGGCCCATGCCGTCACCGAGGAACAGGATGACGTTGCGGGCACTGCCGCCTTGGATCGCGGAGCGGACGTCGGCGGTGCGGTCACCGGTACCGGCCGACGAGCGCGCGTCAGCGTTGTCGGAGCCGTTGGTGGCCAGGGCGACCGGGGCGGCGGCGACCAGCGCGGCGCCGAGCGCGCCCGCGACCAGCCACCGGCGGCGGCCGGTGAGCAGCGAAGCCATGTTTCTCCTCTTCGGGGACTTCGGGAGGTACGAGTCCGGGTTCCGGACACGGGTTATTAGTCCCTTTGCATGTGTGCCGAGGAGGGACGGCGGGTGAGCGCCGGGTGACCACCGGCCGAACTCATGGCTTCCCGGAGGTGACCGGGAACACGCCGGTCATCGGCCGGCGAGGTGGCCGGGCGCGACGAGGCCCGATTCGTACGCCATGACCACCGCCTGGCTGCGGTTGGCCGCGCCGAGCTTGCCGAGGATGTTGCCCACGTGGGTCTTCACGGTCTCGAGGCTGATCACGAGCGCGGCCGCGATGTCGGCGTTGGACAGTCCGGTGGCGATCAGCCGCAGCACCTCGGCCTCGCGCCGGGTGAGCGTCTTCGCGGCCCGCGCGTACTTCCCGCCGGGTGGGCGCCCGCTCACCAGCCGCCGGATCGACTCCGGGAACAGCAGCGACTCCCCGGCGGCGACGGTCCGCACGGCGTGCGCGATCTCCTCCTTGCGCGCCCGCTTCAGGATGAACCCGCTCGCCCCGGCCAGCAGCGCCTCGTGCACGTAGTCGTCGTTGTCGAACGTCGTGACCACGAGGACCTTCGGCGGCTCGGTCAGCTCCGCGAGGAGCCGGCGGGTCGCCTCGATGCCGTCCGTGCCCGGCATCCGGACGTCCATCAGCACGACGTCCGGATGCGTGCGGCGCACCGCGGGCAGCACCTCGGCGCCGTCGGCCACCTCGCCGACCACCGGCAGGCCCTGCTGCTCCAGCAGCGCCCGCAGGCCGGTGCGGACCAGCGGCTCGTCGTCGGCCAGGAGCACGGTGGGCGTCACGTGCCCGCCCGCAGCGGGATGGTCGCGCGCAGCTGCCACCGCTCGCCGTCCGGACCCGCGTCGAGCTCGCCGCGCAGCGCCTCGACGCGCTCGGCGAGGCCGGTCAGCCCGCGCCGCCCGGGCCGCGGCGCCACGCCGGGCAGGGCGTTGACGACGGCGATCGCCAGGCGCTCGGCCCCGGCCTCGACGCGGACGTCGACCGCGCCCGGGCCCGCGTGACGCAGTGCGTTCGTCAGGCCTTCCTGGACGATCCGGTAGCCCTCGCGCGACACCGTGGCGGGCAGCGCGCCGACCGGCCCGGTGACGGTCAGCCGGACGTCGAGCCCCGCGTCGCGGGCGCGCACGGCGAGGACGTCGACTTCGGCGAGCGTGCGCGCCGGCTCCTTGGCCGCGGGTTCTTCGCGGAGCAGGCCGAGGACGTGGTCGAGGTCCTCGAGGGCGGTTCGAGACGCTTCTTCGATCGTGCCGAGTGCGCGGCGCACCTGGGCCGGGTCGGCTTCGACCAGGTCGGCGGCGGCCGCCGCCTGGATGGTCGACGTCGTCAGCGTGTGGCCGATCGAGTCGTGCAGCTCGCGGGCCAGCCGGTTGCGCCGGGCTAGTACGGCGGCCCGGCGCTCGGCCAGCGCCACGCGTTCGGCCGCCGACGGACCCAGCAGCGCTCGCGCGCCGGCCCGGAAGCCGCGGGTGGCGGCGGCCGCGAGCAGCAGCGCGGCCACGAGCATGACCAGCGCGACCGGCACCGTCCAGGGCCCGGCCTCGGTGGTCGCGCCGAAGAACGAGAACTGCCCCTGGTCGCCGTTCAGCCACATCGCCGGCACGAGGACGCCGAGCAGCAGCCCGCCTTCGACCATGAGCAGCAGCCCGCCCAGCGCGCCGTGCAGCACCAGCCAGGCGGCCGAGCGCAGCCGGTCCGGCCAGGCGAGCCGGGCACGTCCCGGTGCGGGCAGGTCGGTCCCGAGCATGGCGTTGGCCACGGCTACGCCGAAGCGCCGCGTGGGCCCGGCCAGCCCGGCGAGCCCCAGCACGAGGGCGACCACGGCCAGCGCGAGCACGAAGTGCAGCTGAGGTGGGCCGGGGACGAGCGCCACGACGAGGGCGAAGGGGAACGCGGGCAGCGTCAGGGCGGTCCCCAGCAGGGCGTAGGGCACGCTGAGGTAGCCGCCGGGACGCAGCAGGGAACGGGGGAAACCGGACATGACGCCGAGGTTATGGGGCACCGGGGCCCGGGTGCTTCCCCCTCCGGAGCCAGATCCTGGTCGTACGCCAGATCCGTCACAACCGGTTAGCAGTCGTTAGCGCGCTCCTCCTACACTCGGGACGTGGCAGACCGACCCCTGATCGCCCCCAGCATCCTGTCCGCGGACTTCGCCCGGCTCGGCGAGGAGATCGCCGCCGTGGCCGGCACCGGTGACAACCGTGCCGACTGGGTGCACGTAGACGTCATGGACGCGCACTTCGTGCCCAACCTGACCCTGGGCCTGCCCGTGGTCAAGGCGCTGCTCAAGAGCACCGACGTGCCGATCGACTGCCACCTGATGATCGACGACCCGGACCGCTGGGCGGTCGGCTACGCCGAGGCCGGCGCCTACAACGTCACCGTGCACGCCGAGGCCGCGAAGGACCCGGTCGCGCTGGCCAAGAACCTGCGCGCCGCCGGCGCCAAGGCCGGCCTGTCGCTGAAGCCGGGTACCGCGCTCGAGCCGTGGCTCGACGCGCTCAAGCACTACGACACGCTGCTGGTCATGTCGGTCGAGCCGGGCTTCGGCGGGCAGTCGTTCATCGCCGACGTCTTGGAGAAGGTCCGCACGGCGCGGCGGCTGGTCGACACCGGGCACCTGAAGCTGGTCGTCGAGATCGACGGCGGGATCAACGCCGAGACCATCGAGCAGGCCGCCGAGGCGGGCGTCGACTGCTTCGTCGCCGGGTCCGCCGTCTACGGCGCCGGCGATCCGGGCAAAGCGGTCGCCGCGCTGCGCGAGCAGGCGGCCCGCGGCCGGGCCGGCTGAACCGCGGCGGCACCGGAGAAGCCACCGGGCCGCGGCGGGTGTTGGATGGGGAGGACCGGCTCACAAGGAGGCAGGACGTGTTCACCGGCATTGTCGAGGAGATCGGCGAGGTCACCTCGGTCGAGCAGCTGACCAACGCGGCACGGCTGCGGGTCCGCGGCCCGCTGGTCACCAGCGACGCCGGGCACGGCGACTCCATCGCGGTCAGCGGGGTGTGCCTCACCGTCGTCGAAGTGGCGGGCGGTGAGTTCACCGTCGACGTCGTGCACGAGACGCTGCAGCGCTCCAGCCTGGCCAAGGTCGCGGTCGGCGACCGGGTCAACCTCGAACGCGCGACCCCGGCGGGCGGCCGGCTCGGCGGGCACATCATGCAGGGCCACGTCGACGGGACCGGCGTGTTCCTCTCCCGCGACGAGGACGGCGTGACGACGTTCGCACTGCCCGCGCACCTGGCCCGGTACGTGGTCGAGAAGGGATCGATCGCGGTCGACGGGATCTCCCTCACCGTCGCCGCCGTCACCGACGACCGGTTCAAGGTGGCGCTCATCCCGACCACCCTCGAGGCGACCACCCTCGGCGGCCGGGAGGCCGGCGACCTGGTGAACCTCGAGGTCGACGTGGTCGCGAAGTACGTGGAAAAGCTGGCCGAGGCACACATCCGCGACCAGGTGCACAATCGGGACGGCGGCACGGAGGAGCGGTCATGAGTGAAGCGAGTGCGGCAGAACCCGAAGCGGGCTGGACGCCCTGCGGCACCGGGGCGGTGTTCGACGCCGACGCCATCGAGCGGGCGATCGCGGACGTCGCGGCGGGCCGCCCGGTCGTCGTGGTCGACGACGAGGACCGCGAGAACGAGGGTGACCTCATCTTCGCGGCGGAGAAGGCGACACCGGAGCTGCTGGCGTTCATGGTGCGCTACACCTCGGGCTACGTCTGCGTGGCGCTGACCGAGGCCGAGGCCGACCGGCTGGACCTGCCGCCGATGTACCACACGAACCAGGACGCGCGCGGCACCGCGTACAGCGTCACGGTCGACGCCGCCGAGGGCATCAGCACCGGCATCTCCGCCGCCGACCGCGCGCACACGATCCGGCTGCTGGCCGACCCGGCGTCGACCGCGAAGGACTTCCGCCGTCCCGGGCACGTCGTGCCGCTGCGGGCGAAGGGCGGCGGCGTGCTGCGCCGGCCCGGGCACACCGAGGCGTCGGTCGACCTGGCCCGGATGGCCGGGCTCGCGCCGGCCGGGGTGCTCTGCGAGATCGTGTCGCAGAAGGACGAAGGCGACATGGCCCGCCGCGACGAGCTCGAGGTGTTCGCCGCCGACCACGACCTGGCGATCATCACCATCGCCGACCTCATCGCCTACCGCCGTCGCACCGAGAAGCAGGTCGAGCGCGTCGCCGAGGCCCGCATCCCGCTGTCCGCGGGCACGTTCCGCGCGGTCGGCTACGACTCCCTCCTGGACGGCATCGAGCACGTCGCGTTCGTCTACGGCGAGATCGGCGACGGCCAGGACATCCTGGTGCGCGTCCACTCCGAGTGCCTGACCGGCGACGTCTTCGGCTCCCTGCGCTGCGACTGCGGCCCGCAGCTGGAGGCGGCGCTGGAAGCGGTGGCCGCCGAGGGCCGCGGCGTCGTGCTCTACATCCGCGGTCACGAAGGCCGCGGCATCGGCCTGCTGCACAAGCTGCAGGCCTACCAGCTGCAGGACGACGGCGCGGACACGGTGGACGCCAACCTCGCCCTCGGCGTCCCGGCCGACGCCCGCGACTACGGCACCGGCGCGCAGATCCTGTGCGATCTCGGCGTCCGCACCATGCGGCTGCTGTCGAACAACCCGGCCAAGCGGATCGGCCTGGAGGGCTACGGCCTGCGCGTCACCGGGCGCGTGCCGCTGCCGATCTCGCCGAACCCGGAGAACCTGCGCTACCTGCGGACCAAGCGCGACCGGATGGGGCACGACCTCGCCCAGCTGGAGCACTACGACCAGGTCGGTGCGGGGACCGAGCACCCCGACGGAGGAAAGCTGTGAGCGGCGAAGGCCGTCCTGACGTTTCGCTGGACCTGACCGGCTGCAAGTCGCTCAAGCTCGGCATCGTGGCGACGCGGTGGAACGCGGACATCACCGACGTCCTGCTGGAGCGCGCCCTGTTCGCGGCGCGCGAGGCGGAGCTGGAGGAGGAGCCGACCGTGGTCCACGTCGCGGGCGCGGTCGAACTCCCGGTGGTGGCGCAGGCGCTGGCCCGCAACCACGACGCGGTGGTCGCGCTGGGCGTGGTCATCCGCGGCGGCACCCCGCACTTCGAGTACGTGTGCGACGCGGTGACGGCGGGCCTGACCCGGGTGGCCCTGGACGAGAGCACCCCGGTCGGCAACGGAGTCCTGACGTGCGACACGCACGAGCAGGCGGTCGACCGCTCGGGCCGTCCGGGCTCGAAGGAGGACAAGGGCTACGAAGCGACTGTCGCGGCCTTGGACTCCGCACACGTGCTGCGGAGCCTGCGCCAGCCGTGGACCGAGCGGGGTTTCGTGTGACCGTGAAGACTCTCCTGGTGATCCGCCCCCGGCGCGCGCTGATCATGTGCAGCGTGCTAGCGGTGGCGCTGCTGGCGGTGTTCGTGGTGGTGGCGGTGTTGCTGCGCAACGGCAACACGGGAGTCCACTTCCAGCGCTCCGACCAGGCGGCGATGATCGGCATCGGCATTTTGCTGGCGTGCGGCGTGATGCTGTTCGCGATCGCCCGGGTACGCGCGGACTCCGAGGGCATCGAGGTCCGCAACGTGCTGATGACCCGGCGGTTCGCGTGGGACGAGGTGCTTTCGGTGAGCTTCCCGGACGGCGCGTCGTGGGCGCGGCTGGAGCTGCCGGAGGACGAGTACCACGCGGTGATGGCGGTACAGGCGGTGGATCGGGACCGGGCGGTGGAAGCGGTGCGAGCGCTGAGGAAACTGCACCGCGCGGCGACCGGCGGCTGATCTCCGCCCCAAGGTGGCCTTCGGTGCGTCTGACGCACCCAAGGCGGCCTTCGGTGCGTTGGACGCAACCAAGGCCACCTTGGGGCGTTCGAAGGCCGGTGGTCAGAGGTCCAGGTCGACCACGATCGGGGCGTGGTCCGACGGACCCTTCCCCTTCCGCGCGTTCCGGTCCACATAGGAATCCGTCACCGCGCCGGAGAACGCGGCGTTCCCGTACACGAGATCGATCCGCATCCCCTTGTTGTTCGGGAAGTTTCCCGCCCGGTAGTCCCAGTACGTGAACGGGTGGTCGTACTTCAACGGCCGGGGGAACACGTCCGACAATCCCAGGTCCCGCAGCCGGGCCAAGGCTTCCCGCTCCGGCTTCGTCACGTGCGTCGACTCGGCGAACAGCGTGATGTCCCAGACGTCCGCGTCCGTCGGGGCCACGTTGAAGTCCCCGAGCACCGCGAACGGCCCGTCCGAGGCAAGCTCCGAAGCCACGAGCGACCGCAAAGCCTCCAGCCACTCCAGTTTGTACGCGTAGTGCGGGTTGGCCGGCTCGCGCCCGTTCGGCACGTACACCGACCACACCCGCACGCCCCCACACGTCGCGCCGATCGCACGCGCCTCGGCAGCTCCGTCGAACTGCGGCTCGCCCGGCAGGCCTCGCACCACGTCGGACAGGCCCACCCGGGACACGATCCCGACGCCGTTCCACTGCCCGAGCCCGTACGCCGCCACCTCGTACCCCAGCGCCTCGATCTCGGCGGCCGGGAACTTCTCCGTCGTGCTCTTCAGCTCCTGCAGGCACAGCACGTCCGGTGCCGTCTGCTCCAGGAAGTCCAGCACACGCGGCAGGCGGGGGACGATGGAGTTCACGTTCCAGGTGACGATCCGCATGCCCGCGAGCATCCCACACCCCACCGACAAGAACGGGGCGGCGCCGGAGCGCCGCCCCGCCGGAACGAACCTCAGACTCCCGCGGTCGTCCGGATCCAGGATCGGCTCGAAGCCACACTCGCGTAGTTGTTGGTGCCGCGCGTGTTCGTGCCGCTCTGGTTCTGGACCGTCGACGCGACGCCGACCTGCACGCCACCCGACAGCTGCGGCCCGCCCGAGTCGCCCTTCCACGCCGACCCGTTGATCCCGACGCTCTGGATCGCGCGGCCGCCGTACGCGTCCGTCGACCGGCCGGTCACCTGGACGTTCGCCGTCTTCAGCGCCGACGCCGGCGGGCCGGTCGGGGTGGTGCGGCCCCAGCCGTAGAGCTGGTTGGTGCTGCCCGTCGACGGGTCGGCGCTGCCCAGCCTGATCGGCGCCGCGCTGGTCGCCGACGCCAGGTGCAGCAGCGCGATGTCGCCGTTGGGGGACTCGTACTCGCCGTCGACCGCGATCTGCGTGCCGGAGAACAGCGTGTTGCTGCCGACCTTGACGTGCATGCCCGAGCCGTCCTGGTCGAGGCAGTGCACCGCCGTCATGACCCAGCGCGCGGCGATCACCGTGCCCGAGCAGTTGAAGCCCTCGAAGTCACGGCCGGGCGTGTTCACGTACACCTGGGCGCCCCACGACACGGTGGGGGCGGTGGTGCCGCCGACGATGTTCGGCTGGACGCCGGCGGAGGCGACGGCGCCACCCGCGAGGGTCAGCGCGACGGCGGCCGCCGAAGCGGCACCTAAAACACGGAGAGAGCTCACGGTGGGGATCCTTTCGGACGGGGGCCGGATCGGCCGGTCGGAAAGTAACCACCGCGTCACCCGGGGCGACACCTACCGAAGTCGGAACCGGGCGAACACCCTACTTCCGGCGGGGCGGACAGCCCGGGCGCCGCCGCGGCAGACCGGGGGGCGGCGGGGACTGTCGGTGGTGGCCCATAAGCTGGGGGAGTGGCTGACCCGACCACCTACCGACCCGCTCCGGGAAGCATCCCGGAGGCCCCTGGCGTGTACAAGTTCCGCGACGCGACCAAGCGGGTCATCTACGTCGGCAAGGCGAAAAGCCTGCGCAGCAGGCTGAACTCCTACTTCGCCGACCTCTCCGGCCTGCACCCGCGCACGCGCCAGATGGTCACCACGGCCGCGAGCGTCGAGTGGACCGTCGTCACCACCGAGGTCGAGGCGCTCCAGCTCGAGTACAACTGGATCAAGGAGTTCGACCCCCGGTTCAACGTCCGCTACCGCGACGACAAGAGCTACCCCATGCTCGCGGTGACGCTGAACGAGGAGTTCCCCCGCCTGCACGTCTACCGCGGCGCGCGCAAGAAGGGCGTCCGGTACTTCGGCCCGTACGCGCACGCGTGGGCCATCCGCGAGACGCTCGACCTGCTGCTGCGCGTCTTCCCGGCGCGCACCTGCTCGGCCGGGGTGTTCCGGCGGCACGGCCAGATCGGCAGGCCCTGCCTGCTCGGCTACATCGACAAGTGCTCGGCGCCGTGCGTCGGCCGCGTCTCGGCCGGCGAGCACCGCGACATCGTCGAGGACTTCTGCGATTTTCTCGCCGGCAAGACCGACGTCATGATCAAACGCCTCGAAGCCGAGATGGCCGCCGCGTCCGAAGACCTCGAGTTCGAGCGCGCCGCCCGGCTGCGCGACGACCTCGGCGCGCTGCGCCGCGCCATGGAGAAGCAGGCCGTGGTGCTCGGCGACGGCACGGACGCCGACGTCGTGGCGTTCGCCCACGACGACCTCGAGGCCGCCGTCCAGGTCTTCCACGTGCGCGGCGGCCGGGTCCGCGGCCAGCGCGGCTGGGTGATCGACAAGGCCGAGGAGATGGACGTCCCGGCGCTGGTCGACCACTTCCTCACCCAGTTCTACGGCGACGAAGCCGAGTTCGACGCCCGCGACGACGTCGATGCCGGCCCGGTCGTCCCGCGCGAGGTGCTGGTGCCGGAGCTGCCCGCGGACGCCGACGCGGTCGCGGAGTGGCTCACCGGGCTGCGCGGCTCGCGGGTCCAGCTGCGGGTGCCGCAGCGCGGCGACAAGAAGGCGCTGGCCGAGACTGTGCAGCGCAACGCGGGGGAGGCGTTCACCCAGCACAAGCTGCGCCGCGCCGGCGACCTCACGGCACGCTCGGCGGCCCTCACCGAGCTGCAGGAGTTCCTGGCCCTCGACACCGCGCCCCTGCGCATCGAGTGCATCGACATCAGCCACATCCAGGGCAGCGACGTCGTGGCGTCGCTGGTCGTGTTCGAGGACGGTCTGGCGCGCAAGTCCGAGTACCGGCGCTTCGCCCTGCGGGAAGCGGCCACGGAGGGTGATGTCGCCTCGATCGCCGAGGTCGTCCGGCGCCGGTTCTACCGCTACCTCAAGGAAACCGCGGAGGAGTCGAGCACACCCGGCCTCGACCCGGAGACCGGCCGGCCGAAGAAGTTCGCCTACCCGCCGAACCTGCTGGTCGTCGACGGCGCGGGCCCGCAGGCCACCGCGGCCGCGGACGTGCTGGCCGAGCTCGGCATCACCGACATCTCGGTGATCGGGCTGGCGAAGCGGCTCGAAGAGGTGTGGCTGCCCGCCGACCCCGACCCGGTGATCCTGCCGCGGACCTCGGAGGGGCTGTACCTGCTCCAGCGGCTGCGTGACGAGGCCCACCGGTTCGCCATCGCCTACCACCGCGAGAAGCGCTCCAAGCGCCTGGTGACGTCCGAATTGGACAGTGTGCCCGGGCTGGGGCAGGCTCGCCGCACCGCCCTGATCAAGCACTTCGGTTCGGTGAAGAAGCTCAAGCAGGCCAGGATCGAAGAGATCGAGGCGGTGCCCGGCTTCGGCAGGCGCACCGCGGAGGCCGTGGTCGCCGCGCTGGCCGGGGAGTCCGGCGCGAGCAACGGCACAGAGCAGGGGAGTAGGGAAACACAGTGAGTGCGCAAGAAGAAATCCGCGGGTCCGGCATGGAGGTCGCGGTCGTGTCCGGGCTGTCCGGGGCGGGCCGCAGCACGGCGGCCAAGTGCCTGGAGGACCTGGGCTGGTTCGTCGTCGACAACCTGCCCCCGGAGCTGATCGCCACGATGGTCGAGCTGGGCGCGCAGGCGCGCGGCGCGATCACGAAGGTGGCGGTGGTGATGGACGTGCGCTCGCGCGCGTTCACCGACGACCTGGCCTCGGTCATCAAGGACCTGGACGCCCGCGGCTACAAGCCGCGCGTGCTGTTCCTGGAGGCGACCGACGCGGTGCTGGTGCGGCGCTTCGAGGCCGTCCGCCGCGGCCACCCGATGCAGGGTGACGGCCGGCTCGCCGACGGCATCACGGCGGAGCGGACCCTGCTGGAGCCGCTGCGCGAAGAGGCCGACCTGGTGCTCGACACGTCGTCGCTGTCGGTGCACGACCTGCGCGCCAAGATCGAGGACGCGTTCGGCTCCGAGGCGAGCACCCAGACCCGCGTCACCGTGCTGTCGTTCGGCTACAAGTACGGCCTGCCGATGGACGCCGACCTGGTGATGGACGTCCGGTTCCTGCCGAACCCGTTCTGGATCCCGGAGCTGCGTGAACACACGGGCCTCGACGGCGAGGTCCGCAACTACGTCCTCTCGCAGGAAGGCGCGGAGGAGTTCCTCGACCGCTACCACCAGCTGCTGCGGCTGATCGGCGCCGGCTACAAGCGCGAGGGCAAGCGGTACCTGACCCTCGCCGTCGGCTGCACCGGCGGCAAGCACCGCAGCGTGGCGCTGTCCGTGGAGCTCGCCCAGCGTCTGTCCAAAGAGGACGGTATGGCCGTGAAGGTGGTGCACCGCGACCTTGGTCGTGAATAACGTGCGCGCGGTCGCCCTCGGGGGCGGCCACGGTCTGCACGCCACGTTGTCCGCGGTGCGGCGGGTGACCCCCGACGTGACCGCGATCGTCACCGTGGCCGACGACGGCGGGTCGTCCGGCCGGCTGCGCCGCGAACTCGGGCTGCTGCCGCCGGGCGACCTCCGGCAGGCCTTCGCCGCGTTCGCCGCGGAAGACGGTGGCACCCTGTGGGCCGAGGTCTTCCAGCACCGCTTCGGCGGTGACGGCGCGCTGGCCGGGCACGCGGTGGGGAACCTGCTGCTGGCCGGGCTGTTCGAGGTGCTCGGCGACCCGGTGGCGGCGCTCGACGAAGCGTGCCGCCTGATGGGCGTCTCGGGTCGCGTGCTGCCGATGTCGCCGGAGCCCCTGGAGATCGTAGGCCAGGTCAGCGGCCTCGACAGCGAAAACCCGGACGCTCTGCGCACGATCCGCGGGCAGGTCGCGGTGGCGACCACACCCGGGCAGGTGCAGCGCGTCAGTCTGCGTTCACCGGGCGGCTCGGGGCGGCCGCCGCTGGCGTGCGAGGAAGCGGTGGAAGCCGTGCTCGGCGCCGACGTCGTCTTCCTCGGCCCGGGCTCGTGGTTCACGAGCGTTTTACCTCACCTGCTGGTGCCCGGCCTGCACGACGCGCTCGTGAAGACCACCGCGACGAAGGTGCTGGTGCTGAACCTTGTCCCCCAGCCGGGGGAAACCGCGGGATTCTCCCCGGAGCGGCACCTGGACGTACTCTTCGAGCACGCGCCCGATCTGCGGGTGGACGCGGTGATCGCGGACCGCGATTCCGTGCCCGACCCGGCGAATCTCCGGCGCGCGGCGGAACGGCTCGGCGGGCGCGCGCACCTGGGGGCGGTGGGCGACCCGGAAGTGGCGGGACGGCATGATCCTGATGCGCTCGCGCGATGCATGCGGGAGGCTCTCGGTCTCGGCAGGGGCGGGGAGCACGGGGGAGGAGCGAAAGGCAGGGAGGGGCAGTAATGGCGATGACCGCCGCGGTGAAGGACGAACTGAGCCGGCTGGAGATCACGAAGATCGGGCCGCGCCGGGCGGAGGTCGCGTCGCTGCTTCGCTTCGCTGGCGGGCTGCACATCGTGGCCGGCCGGGTGGTCGTGGAGGCGGAGCTGGACACGGGCTCGGTCGCCCGGCGGCTGCGCAAGGAGATCCACGAGCTCTACGGCCACCATTCGGACGTCCACGTCATCACCGCCAGCGGCGGGCTGCGCAAGGGCACCCGGTACGTCGTGCGCGTGGTCAAGGACGGTGAGGGCCTGGCCCGCCAGACCGGGCTGATCGACCAGCGCGGCCGCCCGGTGCGCGGGCTGCCCGCGGCCGTGGTGTCCGGGGGAGTGGCCGACGCGGAAGCGGCGTGGCGGGGCGCGTTCCTCGCCCACGGGTCCCTGACGGAACCGGGCCGCTCGTCGTCCCTGGAAGTGACGTGCCCCGGCCCGGAGGCGGCACTGGCGCTCGTCGGCGCGGCCCGGCGGATGGGCATCCAGGCGAAGTCGCGCGAAGTCCGTGGCGCCGACCGCGTGGTGGTCCGCGACGGCGACGCGATCGGCGCGCTGCTGACCCGCCTGGGCGCGCACACGAGCGTCCTGCAGTGGGAGGAACGCCGCATGCGCCGCGAGGTCCGGGCGACGGCGAACCGCCTGGCCAACTTCGACGACGCGAACCTGCGCCGCTCGGCCCGCGCGGCGGTGGCGGCGGCGGCCCGCGTGGAGCGTGCCCTGGAGATCCTCGGCGACACGGCTCCGGACCACCTGCTGGCGGCGGGCAAGCTCCGGCTGTCCAACCGGCAGGCGTCCCTGGAGGAGCTGGGCCAGCTGTCGGACCCGCAGATGACGAAGGACGCGGTGGCCGGGCGCATCCGCCGGCTGCTGGCGATGGCGGACAAGCGGGCCAAGGACCTGAACATCCCGGACACCGAGTCCGCGGTCACGCCGGAGATGCTCGAAGAAGAAGACGCCTGACGAGGTCCCGCAGCCACGCCTCGGAGAGCGCCGGCTCGCGGTCGAGGACCCGGGCGAGCCGGGCGCGGACGGCCGGGGTGCGTCCGGCTTCGACGACGGCGACCGCTTCGGCCAGCGCCCGGCGGGTCCGGTGGTCGCGAGCGGGCGTGCGGACGTCTCCGTCGGCCCAGAGTTCCCGGCCGAACGAGCGCGTCAGCTTCTGCTGCCGGTCGGCGAAGTAGCTGAACACGGCCGACTCGACGGAGACGTTCCGGATCGTCAGGTCCCGTGCCCAGCCGGCGTGCTGCTGCCACCGGTGGGTGTTCGGGCTGGTGTGCGTGCGCCGGGTCAGGCCGGCGATCCGGACCCGGCGGCGGACGGCGGCCCAGTCGGCGCGTTCGTCGGCGGCCCAGTCGCGCAGGATGTCCAGCAGCTGCCGCAGCGTCCGGCCCGTCGACACGACGTCGACGAACACGACGGGCCGGGACCCGCGGCCGAGCGCGGCGGGGCTCAGTCCGTGCGCGGTCAGGTTGGCGCGCAGCTGCGCGACTTCGGCCGGGTGGAGCCGGCCGTGCGGCCAGCCGTCGACGGACGCGGTGGACAACGGCAGCAGGTGCAGCCGCCCCGGGTCCGGCAGGGCACCGCCGAGCAGGTCGAACACGGAGTCGACGGACCGGCCGACGAAGTACAGCTCACCGTCCTCGGACCGCGCGAGCACCTTGGCGGCACAGTCGATCAGCTCGTCGAGGAACCACAGATCCGGCTCGGGAAGGCCGTCGAGCAGGGAGCCGAGGTGGTCGGGGCGCACGAGGCCCCAGCGGAACGGCCGGTTCGGTTCGATCACGCGGGCATCGCGCGTTCGCACTCGGCCATCAGCTCCGCCAAGCGGTCCGGTCCGGCCGCGCCACCACCGGGAACGTCGCGCGACGAGGTCCCGGCCGGACCGTCGAGAGCGGGCAGCGCACAGCCACCGCGGCGGGCGAGGACGGCCGCCGTCGCCACGAACCCTTCGAGCAGTGCGCGGGTGATCGGGTGCGAGGTCGCGCGGTATTCGGCGACGAGTGCGCCGACGAACTCCGCGAAGACCGCGCCGTCGATCGGGTGGTCGTCGGGATCGCCGGGGGTCACGCCGATCCCGGACGGCCGCCCGGCCGGCGTGACCAGTGCCTCCGCCAGGCGCGCGAACAGCCGCCCGGGCCCGTTCGAGGGGGTCCAGACGTCCTGGCCGTCGATGCTGAAGCACTGGCTCATCGGCGCCGAGCCTAGAACGCGCGCCGCCGCCGGTCAGCCGGTTTTCCGCCGGTGCGGTTAACGGGATCGGTGCCGCCGGGGCGATCTCGTAACACCGCGGTAGCACCGGGGAGCGGCCGCCGAAACGCGGCGCGTCGAACCTCGGGATGGATACGCCGAACGAGGGAAGGGGTACCCATGCGCACGAGCACGAACGGCGCGCGGCTGCAGGTTTCGCCGGAGGTCGGCACCTGGCTCGCCCGGCGCAGCAGCAAAGCGGGGGACTGGACGGCGGAAGACCTGGTCGCGGCCAAGCGCGGCACGACGGTCTCGGTCGTGATCCCGGCGCGCAACGAAGAAGCCACTGTCGGCGCGATCGTCACCGCGATCCGCGAGGAACTCCACGAGCACCACCGGCTGGTCGACGAGATCCTCGTCGTCGACAGCCACTCGACCGACGCCACCGCCGAGGTGGCCGCCGCGGCCGGGGCGCGGGTCGTCGCGCAGGACGCCGTCTTCCCCGCCCTCGAAGGACTGCAGGGCAAGGGGGAAGCCCTCTGGAAGGGCGTCGCGGCCACCACCGGCGACCTCGTCGTCTTCGTCGACGGCGACCTCTACGACTTCACCACGAGCTACGTCACCGGGCTGCTCGGCCCGCTGCTCACCGACCCGTCCGTGGCCTACGTCAAGGGCTTCTACCACCGCCCGCTCAACGGCGCGGCCGGCAGCGAGCCCGAAGGCGGCGGCCGCGTCACCGAGCTCGTCGCGCGGCCCCTGCTCAACATGTTCTGGCCGGAGCTGGCCGGGTTCGTGCAACCCCTCGCGGGCGAGTACGCGGGGCGGCGCGAGGTGCTGGAGAGCATCCCGTTCGTCGTGAACTACGGCGTCGAGATCGGGCACCTCATCGACCTGGTCGAGCTGCGCGGCCTCGACGCGCTGGCCCAGGTCGACCTCGGCCACCGCGTCCACCGGCACCAGAGCACGCAGGCGCTGGGCCGGATGTCCGGGCAGATCATGCAGACGCTGTTCGACCGCCTGGAGCGCTACGACCGGCTGGTCACGGCCATCCCGCCGGCCACGATCCTGGCGCAGTTCCAGCGCGGCGCGTCCGCGGACGGCGTCGAGCGAGAACTGGTGCTGACCGACCTGACGTCGCGGCAGCGCCCGCCGCTGGCGAGCCTGCCGGTGACGCTGCGCCCGGAGAACGAACGGACCCTGCAGGACACCGCGTAGGTCACTCGGCGAGCGCGCGGGCTTCGACGGGCTGCCAGCCGGGCGGCCCGACCACGTAGCCCGCGCGCTCGCGCCACGTCCGCGCCCCGCGGAGGTCGCGCAGGATCGAGCCGTACTCGTGGAAGCCGACCTTGAGCAGGTGGTACGTCCCGATGTTCTTCGTCAGCCCGTAGGTCGGCCGCTTGCCTTCGGGCACGAAACTGCCGAACAGCCGGTCCCAGATGATGAAGATGCCGCCGTAGTTGGCGTCCAGGTACTCGGCGTCGCTGCCGTGGTGGACGCGGTGGTGCGACGGGGTGTTGAAGACGTACTCGAACCAGCGCGGCAGCTTCCCGATCTTCTCGGTGTGCACGAAGAACTGGTAGACGAGGTCGATCGAGAGGCCGGTCAGGATCATCCACGGCGGGATCCCGCACAGCGCCAGCACCGACCAGAACGGCAGCTGGAAGTACGGGGTCCACTTCTGGCGCAGCGCCGTCGAGAAGTTGTAGTGCTCGCTGGAGTGGTGCACCTGGTGCCCGGCCCACAGCAGGCGCACGCGGTGGCTGGCGCGGTGGTAGGCGTAGAAGACCAGTTCCTGGCCGAGCAGCATGAGCACCCAGGTCCACCAGTCGCGCGGGTCGAACTTGACCGGCGCGAGCTCGAACAGCGCGGCGAAGACGACGAGCATCACCAGCCGGAACAGCGCGTTGACGCCGACCGCGACGGTGCCCATCAGCATGCTCGTGCGGGTGTCGGCCGGGCTGTAGCCGATCACGTTGTCGTCGTGCCCCAGCACGTGCACCGCGACGACCTCGATCGCCACGAACAGCACGAACACCGGGATCGCGAACAGCACGGGGTCGCGCAGGTGCGCCAGGAACTCGGCCACGTCGCCTCCTTGGATCTGACCCGGCGGTAACTTACCCTCGGGTCACTTTACGCACGGTAGGCTCTCCGGCGTGACGCAGTCAAGGGCGGTCGGGACCAAGGGCATGCCCCGCGAAGAGCGGGAAGCCCAGCTCGTCGTGGCCGGCACCGAGGAGTTCGGCCGGGCGGGCTACGCGGGCGCGTCGATGGTCGAGATCGCGCGCCGCGTCGGCGTCACGAAGCCGTTGCTTTACCAGTACTTCGGCTCCAAGGACGGGCTCTACCTGGCCTGCCTGCACCGCGCGGGCGACCGGCTGACCGAGGGCGTCGCGACGACCATGGCGGCCGGCGGCGAGCCCGAGCGGATGCCGCTGAAGGTGCTCTCGGCGATCTTCACGACGTTCGACCACGACCGGTACGCGTGGCGCCTCCTGCGTGACGAGACGGTCCCCGCGACGGGCGACATCGCGGCCGCGGCGGCCGACTACCGGCGCCGCCTGGACGCGTTCGCCCTGCTCGGCGCGACCCAGCTGATGACGGCACGCGGGCTGGCCGACCCCGTGGACATCGAGGCGATCGCCCAGGTGTGGACCGGCGTGGTCGACTCGCTGATCAGCTGGTGGATCGACCGCCCGGGCGAGGACGCGGCGGCGATGACGGCCCGCTGCGCGCGGATCATGACGGGCCTGTTCGGCTGGTGACCCGCCGTTGCCGGACCAAAGCCTCTGAAGGCCGCTCCCGGCCACACCGCTTGTCCGGCGTTCAAGACCACGGAGAGTGGTCCTCGGCGAAACTCTTCCCGAACGGCGTAGCGAAACCGGTGCCGTTCACGATTAATCAGGGAAGCCATCGTGTCGAGAGGTTGTCCCATGCCCGAGCCCGTCGCCCCCGTCCCGGTCGATCCCCGCCTCGCCGCGCGGTTCACCGAGGACCTGCTCGACGGCTGCCGCGTCCTGGCGAAGGACTACGGCTACCGGCCGGCCCAGTTCGAGCGGATGGTGCGCGAGCACGGCGGCGTCGAAGCGGCCCGGCTGCTGCTGCGCGGCGCCGGGACCGCCGGCGGGTTCACGGTCCTCTGGGAGAAGAACCAGCTCGGCCGCAGCTCCGAGGCGACCATGCTGCGCGACGAGTACGCCGAGCTGTTCACCCCCGACGAGCTCCTGCTCGCCCGGCGGCGCCTGGAGGAACACGGCTTCGACGTCGACGCCCATCTCCGCAGCATCGCCGGACCCGGCTGAGGGGGAGCAGGGCGGCAGGGGTGACCGGCGCCGCTCCGGTCACCCCTGCCGCGGCTTCTAGGCTGCCGCGCCGGACTTCCCGCGCAGCGCGACGCTGCCCGCCGAGGCGTCCTTGACCGCCGTCTCGGCCTGGGCCATCGTCGAGGACGAGCTCAGACCGGGGAACTTCAGCCGCACGATCACGTTGTCCAGCACCGACGGCGTGCCGCCGTTCTTGTCGTTGTTCGTCGACGTCAGCCACAGCCCGCCGTCCGGGGACTTCGTGACCGAGCGCAGCCGGCCCCAGCGGCCGGAGAACAGCGTCGACACGGTGCCGACGCCGGTGCCCGCGGAGTTCATCTGCGTCGCGAACATCTGCTGCCCGGTGACGCCGGCGATGTAGATCCAGTCGTTGACGATCTCGAGCCCGCTCGGCCCGGCCTGCGACGTCGACCACGTCTTCTTCGGGGCGATGAAGCCACTGCAGCTGCCCTGCGTGCCTTCGCAGCTCGGCCAGCCGAAGTTGCCGCCCTTCTGGATCAGGTTGAGCTCGTCCTGGCTGCTCTCGCCGAACTCCGCCGCCCAGAGCTGGCCGCGGGAGTCCCAGGCCAGGCCCTGCGGGTTGCGGTGGCCGTAGCTCCAGACGTACCGAGCGTTGCCGCCGGTTCCGAAGAACGGGTTGTCGGACGGAGCCGATCCGTCCGGGTTCAGCCGGAGGATCTTCCCGTTGAGCGAACTCTTGTTCTGCGCGTTGTCGCTGTTCTTCGCGTCGCCGACGGTGGCGTACAGCTTGCCGTCCGGGCCGAACTTGATCCGCCCGCCGTTGTGGTAGCGGTTCTTCGCGATCCCGGTCAGCACCGGCGTCGACGTCGAGGACAGCGTGGTGCCGTCGTAGGTCATCTTCACGATCCGGTTGTCGCCGGATGCGGTGTGGTACAGGTAGATCGCGTGGTCACTCGACCAGTTCGGCGAGATCGCCAGGCCGAGCAGGCCGCCTTCGCCGGTGGTGCCGACCGCGCCCGGCACCTTGCCCAGCGTGGTCTTCTGGCCGGACGGCGTCACCAGCAGGAGCTCGAACCGGTCCCGCTCGGTCACCAGCGCGTTGCCGTTCGGCAGGAAGCCCACCGACCAGCCGAGGTCGACCTTCGCGATGTCCTTGTCGTACTCCGGGATGCCGCCCGCGCCGCCCGGAGCGCTCGTCTTGGCGGTGACCGCGTTGCTCGCCGCGGAGCTGTTGCCGTCGGGGTCGCGCGCCTTGACCGTGAAGGTGTACGAGGTGTCCGGGTTCAGGTTCGTCACGGTCGTCCCGAGCGAAGTCGTGGTCGCGACCTTCGTGGCGCCCTGGAAGACGTCGTAACCGGCGACCGTGCCGCCGTTGTCGGTGGAAGCGTTCCACGCCAGGGAAACGCTGTTCGCGGTGACGCCGGTGGAGCGCAGGTTGCCCGGCACGCTGGGCGGGGTGGTGTCGTCGCTCGGCGGCGTGGTGAAGGTGACCACGTTGCTCTGCTGCGACGGGTTGCCCGCGGCGTCGAACGCGCCGACCGAGATGTCGTAGGCGGTGTTCGGGGTCAGGTTGTCGACGGTCGCGCTCGTCGTGGTCCCGTCGACGGTCTTGAGGATGTTGCCGCCGCGGTTGATCTCGTAGCGCACGACACCGACGTTGTCGGTCGCGGCGGTCCAGAAGAACGTCGCGGCGGTCGGGAGGATGGTGCCCGCCTTGAGGTTCGACGGCGGCGACGGCGGTTCGCCGTCGCTCGGCGCGGTGAAGGTGTCGGTGAGCTTGTCCGCGTTCGGGCCGCCGTTGGCGGTGGTCGCCGTGGTGCGGATCTTGTTTATGCCGGCGGTGAGCTGGACGGTCGCGGTGACGGTCTTCCACGTCGTCCACGCGCCGGTGGCGGGGAAGTCGACGGTGCCCTTGTCGCCGCCGTCGACGACCAGCTTCACGGGCCGGTTGTTGGCGGTTCCGTTGGCGTAGCGGAAGGTCAGGGTGTGCGTGCCCGCCTGCGCGGCGTTCACGGAGTATTCGACGTAGCTGCCGGCGACGTTGTCGAAGTTGACGAACCCGGTGCCGGAGTAGCCGGCGTGGTTCGATTCGACGGCGCCCTGGGAGACCACGGCGTTCTCGGACTCGTAATCCGTTGGGGCGGCCGCGAAAGCGCTTACCGGGCTGAGTGCGGTGAGGCCGAGCGCCGCGACGGCGGTACCGGCCAGTACCACGCGCCACGGGGGACGGGGTGCCACTGGGAGCCTCCTGCGTGGGTCGGGGGACAGGGGGTGACCGGGGCGGAACTGGTCGGCGGACCACCGGAACCGGATCTAATAGTTAGGAAAGTTTCCTATCTATAGGGAGAGATTTCACACCCTCCGAACGGGCCGTGTCAATACTCGACACGGGCGCTCACCCGTGGTGAAGAAGGGTTTCCCGCTCACCGGTGCGTGCACCCGGCTCGCGGACACCAGCGCCCCAATGTGGCATTGGGTGCGTGGGACGCACCGAACGCCACATTGGGTGCGTGGGACGCACCGAACGCCACATTGGGTGCGTGGGACGCACCGAACGCCACATTGGGGCGCTCGATGCGTCAGCCGGCGATCCGGGTGTCGGACGCGGTGGTTTCGCCCGCCCAGTCGCGCGGTGCGAGGAAAGCGGCCAGCGCCGCTTCCGGGCTCCCCGGCTCCGGCGCGAACCCGGCGTCCCACCGGACCAGCGGCGGCAGCGCCGCCAGCACGGCCTCGGCTTCGGCCCGCGTGGCCGAAGCCGCGTGGAAGAGCGCGGACTCCGCGAACCGCCCGCGCCGGTGGAGCTGCCACTGCCGCTCGCGCTCGCCGTGCGGCAGGTCGCGTCGCCGTCGCACGATCGGCAGGTACGCGGGGGCGATCGTCGCGATGCCCGCCGCCGTGAACGCGGCTCCGCGCCGCCAGCCGTGCGGGCCGGCCGGGCTGAGGTGGTCGAAGGCGATGCCGCCGAGCCCGTGCGGCTCGTCGCGGTGCGGCAGCCGGAACCGGTCGTCGGCGGTGCGCTTCGCCTGCGCGTGGAACGCCGGGTCGAGTGTGTCGCAGTGGTGCCTGAGCACCCGGTGGAAGTGCGTCGCGTCCTCGGCGAAGCCGTAGCACGGGACGAGTTCGACGGCGCCGCCGAACCACCAGGTGTCCCCGGATTCGCAGTACCGGAAGTGCGCCTGGAACGCGGGCACGTGGGGATTGCGCGGGTGGATCACGACCGACAGCCCGCTGGTGAAGTACCCGCCGTCGGCCGCGGCCGTCACGCAGACCCCCGCGCGCTCGAAGACGTCCCCGCCCTCCAGCAGGCGCGTCCGGCCCCGGCCGAACCGGGCCCCGCCGTCGAGGCGTTCCAGCTCCGCGACCAGCTCGCGCTGCCCGGAGTTCATGATCGCCTTGACGGCGTCCCGTCTGCTGTCCTCACCCGAAAGCATGGCCCCCACCCCCACCGGCAGGGTACCGCGAAAACCCGGTCAGCCGGCGATCTCGGCCCGCGCGATGACCTTGGTGATCTTCGCCCGGACGAGCGATTCCTCGGGTACGGCGTTGCGCTTGCCGTACTCCTCGGCCCGCGCGGCGCCCATGTACCGGCCACCGAGCCGGGTCGCCCAGTCGAGCATCTCCTCGAAGTCGTGGGTGAGCCGCGCCTCGGCGGTGAACTGCACGTAGGAGTACGGCGGCTCCTGGTCGTCGACGACGAGGGAGATCCGCGGGTCGCGGGCGATCGCCTTGCCCTTGAGGGTGTCGGTGCCGGTGGTGAAGACCAGCTCGTCGCCGTCCGGGCCCTCGTCCAGCAGGAACCAGATCGGGGTGACGATCGCGGCACCGTTGGCCCGGACCAGGCCGAGCTTGCCCGTCCGGGTCCCTTCGGAGGCGAACTTCCACCACTCGTCACGGCTCATCTCACGCATGAGGGGGACGTTATCCCGTCACCCGAGCGTGCGCAGAGGGTGGCCGACTAGCCTGGCCAGCTGTGCGAGACGACGACAGGGCCGCGATGGGACTGGCCGACGAGGGGCTGACCCGCCGCCTCAAGGCGCTGGCCTGCACCGCTCCGCTGCACGACCTCGACGCGCGGAAGGCGAAGCTCGACTGGGCCGACGCCACGATCTACCAGATGGCCGAGATCGCGCTGCACACGATCGACCAGGTCACCATCGCGATGGACTTCGACACCGGCGCCGGCCACGACGAGGTCATCGACCGGCTGCTGCCGTTCATCGCGCAGCAGGCGCCGTCGCGGATGCCCGAGGAGCACGTCCGCGTGGCGAAGTGGGTCCTCGACAACCTGATCAACGTCGGCACCACCGAACGCGGCTTCCGGCGCGTCTACGGCTCGATGGGCCCGGGCGGCTACCAGCGGCGCCAGTTCGACTTCAAGCTGCTCGTCGAGCTGGCCGCCCGCGACGGCGAGGTCTACCTGCGCGCCACCGACGAGGCGATCAACGTCCTCGTCGGCGCGCTGGACACCGACGTCGAGTCGGCCCAGATCGCCGCCGAGGTCAAGCTCGAGAACCTCATCAACCGCGGGCGCTTGGCCGACGCGAAGCTGGCCGCCGAGCAGGCGCGCTACCGGACCGTCCAGTACGGCGAGACGCTGCGCGCGAAGCTCGACGCGACCCGCCGCGACGTCCGGTCGGTCGACTGGGAACGCGAGGTCCCGGAGCTCCTGGACAGCGCGCTGAGCCACATCGAAGCCCGGTTCCGCGCCGAGAACGCCATCCTCAAGAACATCACCACCGCCCGCGACGAGACCGAGGACCTCGACCGCAAGCGCCGCGCCGCCGAGCTCGTCGACATCGTCGGCGACTGCATCCGCCGGCACACCCGCCTGCAGTCCCGGCTCGCCGACGCGGGCGCGGTGTTCCGCGCCGAGCAGGACCGCCAGCAGTTCTCCGGCCCGCCCCAGCGCGCGACCCTGGATCTCTTCGGCCAGCTCCTCGTGCCCACCCTGGGCCTGCCGCTGGCCGACGCCGTCGCACCCGCCGAACACTTCTTCCACGCCGCCGCCGGCATCACCGCGCCGGTCGTGCCGTCGCTGTCCTCGCTCGTCTCCCTGCTGCTGCGGCCCGCGCCGGAACGCGATCAACTGGTCGGGGAGATCCCCGAGCCCGAGCTCATGCCCGCCGAGGTCACCGACAAGTTCGGCGACGACGTCTGGCGCGCCGCCGACGAACTCCTCGACCTGCCCGAGGTCCCGCGCCGGCTGTCCGGCCTGCTCGAAGAAGCCCGCCGCAGCCGTCAGCCCGGGCTCCCGGCCCTGGTCGCGCTGCGCGCGGTGCACGCCTACAGTCCCGGCATCGGCGCCGCCCGGCGCCAGGGCGACCGCTCGGTCCTCCTGGCCGTCGACGACGGCACGCTGCTCGACGACCCGGACTTCGGCGGCGCCGACCTGCTCCTGTCCACCGCCGCCGTAGAGCGTGCCGACGAAGAAGAGGAAGTCGCGTAATGGCGCTGTCCCACAGCAGCGTGGACGCCGAAGCCGCGGCCCGGCTGGTCGCCTTCGGCATGCGGCCGAAGCAGCTGCCCGCGCGTGACGTCGTCTACGGCGACCTCGTGCGCCGCTACGGCGAGGACAACGCGTTCAAGGCGCTCACGCACGCCGTCGCCGCCGGGCTCGGGCTCATGGTCCTCGAGGTCAACCAGCAGGCCGGCGCGGTCCTCGCGGCGACCGACGAGTCCGTGTTCGAGATCAAGATGGACTCCTACGCCCGGCAGGCCAAGATCCGCGAGCGCCGCGAGACGGAGAAGGTCCTGCACGGCCTGATCCACCTCGCCGCCGCGGCGCTGGGTTACCCGCGCCCGGACGACCTCGCCAACGACACCTACATCGGCCGCGTCAGCGTCGAGCAGGTCGACGCGATGGTCCGCGAAGCCGCCCGCATGCTCGACGAGCGCGCCGCGGCGGCCGAGGCCAACAACGACCCCCTGGCCGACGCGCCCGAGCTCGAACAGGCCTGGCGCGCCTACGCCCGCCGTCCCGCGGCCGCCGCCACCAAGGACGGCCGGCTCGCCGCCGACACCACCCGCGGCATGGTCAGCCGCGCCCTGCGCTTCCTCGCCGACCAGGGGTTCCTGGTCCCGGTGAGCGACGAGCAGGGCGGCACCTACCGGACCACGCCGCGCTACCAGATCCAGGTCCGCGAGCTCGCGGCCGACGCCGCCTTCGACGACCTGCTCGCGCTCGACGTCGTGGCCGTCGCGAACGACGGCGGGACGCTGCGCGCGGCCGCGTCGGACACGCTGTAGAGGGGAATCGATGTACGAGCTTTCGCGGGTCCGCCTGCATTCCGTGGGCCCGGCGGGCGCCCGGTACCAGGACGTCGTGCTCGACTTCAGCGGCGTCGGCGCCAAGATCACCGCACCCCAGCAGGACGCGCTGTTCAGCGCCGGCATCCACGCGACCGGCCCGGCCGAGCTGCGCCGCCCCTCGCCGGCGAGCGTGCTGTTCCTCGAGAACGGCGGCGGCAAGTCCGTCCTCATCAAGCTGATCTTCTCGGTCATGCTGCCCGGCCGCCGCCAGGTCGTCGGCACCACGAGCACCAAGGTCCTCGAGAAGTTCGTCGCCGCCAAGGACGTCTCGCACGTCGTGCTGGAGTGGCTGCACGTCGAAAGCGGCCACCGGATCATCACCGGCAAGGTCTCCGAATGGCGCGGGCACGTCGTGTCCGCCGACTCCGAGAACCTCGCCGACTCCTGGTACTGCTTCCGCCCGACCGCCGCGCTGGGGCTCGACTCCCTGCCGATGACCCAGGACGGCCGGCTGCTCACCATGTCCGGCTTCCACGACAAGCTCGCCGCCGCCCAGCTGGCCGAACCCGAGCTGGAACTGTCCTGGACCCGCCGCCACCACGAGTGGACCGGCCGGCTCGACGGGCTGGGCCTCGACACCGAGCTGTTCCGGTACCAGCGGGCGATGAACGCCGGCGAAGGGGAAGCGGCGGACGCGTTCGCCTTCGGCACCGACGACGCGTTCGTCGAGTTCCTGCTGAAGGCGGTGATCTCCGAGGACGAGCCGAAGGACCTCGCCGAGGTCGTCTCGACGTATTCGCACAACCTCGCGCAGCGCGGAGACCTGTTGTCCGAGCGCGACTTCGTGGCCGGTGCGCTGGACCTGCTGGGGCCGCTGGCCGCCGAGGAAGGCGTCGCCGCGGAGTCGCGGAAGATCGCCGAGTCGGCCAAGGCCGCCATGGCGGAGCTGGCCGGGCGCGTCGTCGCGCGCGACGAGCTGGAGAACGCGCGGCTGTCCGGGCTCGAGGAGCACGTCACCGAGGTCAAGTCCGCGGAGAAGCTCGCCGAGGGCGACCACCGGAGGCTCGCCGCGGGGGTCACGGAACTGCGCCGACTGGTGGCGGTGCTGCGCCTGGACGAGGCCCAGGAGGCCCGCAAGCGCGTCGACGCCGAACTCGCCGAGGCCAAGACCGCGGCCGAAGCCTGGCGCGAAACCGCGACCGTGCTCAACCAGCTCAACGCGGCCCGCAAGGCGAAGGACCTGCGCGAACTCGTCGGCAGCCGCGAGGAGAAGGCGCGTCCCGCACTGCAGGCGCGCAATGACGCGGCTTCGGCGCTCGCCCGCGGGTTGCACGCCTTGGCGCAGGACGCCCAGCGGCAGGCCGACAAGGCCGAGGCGCACGCGGGTGCGTTGCGGGCCGAGGCCGAAAAGGCCCAGACCGAGCGCGACGAGGCCGCGAACCTCGCGGCCGGGCGGCGGGCCGAAGCCCGCGGGCTGACCACGCGGATCACCGAGCTGCGCGAAGAGGTCCAGAACGCCGTCCGCGCCGGGCTGCTGCCTTCGGGTGCCGACGTCGCGGAGGCTTCGCGGGCCGCTCGAAGCGCCGCCGAAGCGGCGTCCGCCGAGCTGGCCCGGCGTGAGCAGGAGCTGGACCGCGTCGCGGCGGATCTCCAAGCGGCACAACGGGCCGTGAACGAGGCGCACCAGCTGGCGGGCACCACCCAGGACCGCTTCGAGCGCGCCACCGAGGACCTCGACCGCGCCCATCGCCGCACCGACGCGCTCGCCGCCGAGAGCCGCCTGGTCGAGCTGCTCGGCGCCGACGACGTCGCGTTGGAGAGCGACCTGCCGGTGCTGCTGGAGCGGCTGCGCGAAGCGAGCGCGGCCGTCGAGAAGGAGCAGACCGCGCTGCGGATGGAGGAGTCCGCCGACGAACGGGCCCTGGCCGCCCTCGGTTCGGGTGGGCTGCTGCCGCCGCCGGAAGACGTCCAAGCCGCTCTGGACGTTTTGGAGGAAGCCGGGATCACGGCGTGGTCCGGCTGGCGGTATCTGTCCAAACTAGACTCCGGTCGTCGCGCCGAAGTGCTGGAAAGCCTGCCACAGCTGGTGTCCGGCGTGCTCCTCAACGACGCGGCGCACGTCGATCGCGCCCGCGAAGTGCTCACGAAGCGGCGGCTGCTGCCGTCCGCGACCATCGCCGTCGGCACCACCGAAGCACTGCTGGCCGAGGTGCCCGCCGCACCCGGCGTCGAGTTCCTCGTGCCGCCGAACCCCGCGATGTACGACGAAGAAGCCGCCGACGCCGAGCGGGAAGCCGTGGCCCGCCGGCACACCGAGCGGCAGCGGCGCCTGGAAGCGCTGGCCGCCAAGCTGTCCGCGGACGGCGCCTTGACGTGGAAGCTCACCACCTGGCGCGAGGACTACCCGCCCGGCGCGATCGCTACCCTCGCCGAGCAGGCTCAGGCCGCGCGGACCGCGCGCGAGACCGCGCGCACGGCGCTGGAGCAGGCCGACGCGGAATTCGCGCGGTTGAGCGAAAAGGCCGCGTCGCTGCGCGAGCGCGTCCCGGAACTGCGCGCGGCCGCGGCCGAAGCCGAGGAGAAAGCGCGACGGCTCGGGGAGCTGGGGGCCCGCAGCGCGCGGATCGCCGAGTGGACCGAAGACGTCGAGCGCGCCACCGAGGTCGCCGAACGCGCCGACCTGCAGGCCGCCGACGCCGCGGGCAAAGCCGCGCGGCTGCGCGAGCAGGCGGGTGAGGAGCAGCGCACCGCCGACGGCCACCGCCGCACCGCGACCACCGCCCGTGCCGAGCTGGCCGAGGTCCCGGGCGCGGCCGAAGCGGCCGACGGCCCGGTGCCGGCCGAGCCCGTCGACGCGCTGCGCCGGACCTACTTGTCAGCGTCCGAGTCGTACGCGAAGGTCGAGGTCGGCAGCGACCTGCGGGCCGAGCTGGAGCAGGCCGAGTCCGCCGAAGCCGCCGCGGGATCGGCCGTCGAGTCGCTCGACGAAGCCGTCCGGGTCCGTGCCGCCGAACTGCTCGAGACGCCGGACGGTTCCGACGCCTCGGCCCGCGCGGCCGCGTTGGCGCGCGCCCGCCGGGTCGTCGACGGCCTGGAGGACGAGCGCACCGAAGCCATCGGGCTCGTCTCGACGCGGCGCGCCGAGCTGGACGCGCTGCCGCTGCAAAACGGCGTCAACGGGGAGAAGCCGCGCGACATCGAGCACGGCCTGGAGCTGATCGACGCCGCCGGGCTCGAGGTGTCCGTGGCCGCGCGGAAGTGGGAAGAGCTGCAGGAACGCCGGGCGGCGGCCGAAGCGACGCTGGAGTCGGCCCGCACTTCGGCGTCGGGCTTCTCGCTGCTCGCGCAGTCGATGGCCCACTTGGTGACCGACACGGACGCGGTGGCCTACGACGGCGACGTCGAGACCGCGCGAGCTCAGCACGCGCGGCTGAACGCCACCTTCAGCGAGGCCCAGGAAGCCGCCGACGCGGGCGACCGCCGGGTGCGCGCGGCGGCCGACCAGCTCGCGCAGTACGCGACGGAAAAGCGGTTCGAGAAGCTGAGCACGCCGGTGCGCCAGCAGGTCATCTCGGTCAAGCGCGACCAGCTGCCCGCGCACGCCGCCGAGTGGGCCGAGGCGCTGCGGCCGCGGCTGCGGTCGCTCACCGACGACCTCGCGCAGATCGACCGGCACCGCGGCGGCATCATCACGCGCCTGCAGGGCATGGTGGACGGCGCGCTCCGGACGTTGCGCTCCGCCCAGCGCGTGTCCCGGCTGCCCGACGGCCTCGGCGACTGGTCCGGGCAGGAGTTCCTCCGCATCCGCTTCACCGAGCTGGAGGACAACGCACTCGCCGAGAAGCTCGGCGAGGTCGTCGACGAGGCCGCCGTGGGCAAGACCGCCGACGGCCGCGACGTCAAGCGCGACGGGCTTTCCCTGGTGCTGCGCGGAGTCCGGGCCGCGGCGCCCAAGGGCTTCCGCGTCGACATGCTCAAGCCGGACTCGGTGCTGCGGACCGAACGCCAGCGCGTCTCGGAGATCCGCGACGTGTTCTCCGGCGGCCAGCAGCTCACGGCCGCGATCATCCTGTACTGCACCCTCGCCGCGCTGCGGGCCAACAACCGCGGCAAGGCCCGCAACCGGCACTCGGGCGTGCTGTTCCTGGACAACCCGATCGGCCGCGCGTCGGCCGGGTACCTGCTGGAGCTGCAGCGGGCGGTGGCCGAGGCGCTGGGCGTGCAGCTCATCTACACGACGGGCCTGTTCGACGCGGGTGCGCTGGCGGAGTTCCCGCTGATCGTGCGGCTGCGCAACGACGCCGACCTGCGGGCCGGTCGCAAGTACCTGTCGGTGGACTCGACGATCCGCACCTCCCTGGACGACCTGGGCGACCCGGACGGCGTCGCGCGGCTGTCGGCGACGCGGATGTTCAGCCGGCCGGCCGAGCAGGATTCCGCTGAGGACGAACAGACGGCCTGACGGGAACATCTCCCGCGGTTCCGTGGTTGCCCGGCGCATGACGAACCTGGGGGCGCTGGGCGCCACGTTGGGCACGACCGGGCCGGAGACCGTCACGGTCGCGGCCGAGCTGGAGGAGCTGGGGTACGCGACGCTCTGGCTGCCGGGCGGGCAGGGCAGCAACCTGCCGCTGATCACCGAAGTGATCCACGGGACCGCCGAGATCCCGGTGGCGAGCGGCATCCTGCCGGTCGACCGGGTGCCCGCCGCCGACGTGGCGCGGGCGTACGCGGACCTGCCGGCCGGGCGGTTCGTGGTCGGCCTCGGCGGCGCCCACGGCCCGCGTCCGCTGGCCACGCTGAACGACTACCTGGACGAGCTCGACGACACGGTCCCCGCGTCCGAGCGCATCCTTTCCGCGCTGGGCCCGAAGATGCTGGAGCTGTCCCGGGATCGCGCGTCCGGTGCCTACCCGTTCCTCGTGACGACGGACTACGTCGCCTCGGCGCGGGAGATCCTCGGCGCGGGCAAGCAGCTGGTGGTCCTGCTGAGCGTCGTCGCGGAGGCCGACGCCGGTGCCGCCCGCGAGCGGGCTCGCGAAGGTTCGCTGCGTTTCCTGGCCGGGATGCCCGGCTACGCGAACAACTTCCGCCGCATGGGCTTCACCGACGCCGACATCACGGACCTCTCGGACCGGCTCGTCGACGGCCTCACCGTGCGCGGCGACCTCGACACGGTCGTGGCGCGCCTGCGCGAGTACCGGGCAGCGGGGGCGGACCAGGTCGTCGTCCCGGCCGGTGACCTGCCCCGCGAGTGGTGGCCGGCGCTGGCGGAGGCCCTGCGGTGACCTCGGCCCGGGCCCGCGGGCTCACGCACGTCGTCCCGGCGGAGGTGTCCCTGCAGGACGCCCTCGCCGCGGTCGCCGATCCCGTGCGCCGCAGCATCCTGCGCTCGCTCGCCGAGGTCCCGGAGTGGACGAAGGCGTGCGGCACGTTCGACCTGCCGGTGGCGAAGGCGACGCTCAGCCACCACTTTTCGGTACTGCGCGCGGCGGGCTTGATCGAGCAGCGCGACGCGGGCCCACGGCGGTTGAACCGCTTGCGGCGCCCGGAGTTCGACGCGGCGTTCCCGGGGTTGCTGGACCTGGTGCTCAGTCACCCCGGCCGGTGAAGGCGAGGGTGGTGCCGAGGCCGATCATGACGAGGGTCGAGGATGACCTTCACGAGAGCCACGGCCGCACGCCCGGCGAAAGGGAGACTCATGGCCAGGAACAGCAAAGAGCACCCGATGGGGTTGGTGCCCGACGACGAGTTGCTGACGCGGGGCGAGGCCGGCGGCTACACGAGTGAAATCGTGTGGCGCAAGCAGATGCTCCTCGAGAGCCGCCGTCAGACATTGCTCTTGACGGAGATCCGGGACCACTTCAAGTCCTGGGCCGTCGAGGAGTAGGCGCTTCCCGCGGCAAGGGCTTGCTTTCCTTCGAGCGCGGCATCGCTGGTGCTCAGTCACCCCGGCCGGTGAAGGCGAGGGTGGTGCCGAGGCCGATCATGACGAGGCCGCCGGTGCCGCCGACCGCCTCCAGGCGCTTCGGTGAGCGGGCGAACCACGCCCGGGCCGTGCCCGCCACCAGCGCCCAAGCGGAGTCGGTGGCCAGTGCGATCGCCGGCAGGCACAGGCCGAGCAGCAGCATCTGGACCGCGACGGACCCGGCGCGCGGGTCGGCGAACTGCGGCAGCAGCGCCGCGAGGAACACGATCGACTTCGGGTTCGCGAAGCCGACGACGAACCCGTCGCGCAGCACCGCCAGCACGCGGCCGGGCTTGGCGGGCACCTTCGCGGCCATCGCGTCGGTGAGCTTCCTGCGGTGCCGCAACGCCTGGACGCCCAAGTACACGAGATAAAGCGCGCCGGCGATCTTGATCGCGGTGAACACCGCGGCCGACGTCGTCACGAGCACGCCGAGGCCGAACGCGACCGCGACGACCTGCGTGTAGACGCCGACGGAGTTGCCCACGACCGTGAGCAGCGCGTCGCGCCGCCCGACCGTGAGCGCGCGGCTGATGGTGAAGAGCACGCTCGGACCGGGGACCACGACCATGAGGAACGTCAGCGCGGCGAAGGCCGCGAAGTGCGCACCGGAGACCATTCCGCGAGCGTAAACGGCCCCCGGCCGGGCGACCAGGCGTTTTTGTCGGTGCCGGGTGGTATCAACAGCGGGTGCCTCCGAAGATCAGCACCCAGCAGCGCCGGGCCCGCCTCGCCGTCCGGCACCACCTGGCCGCGCCCGCGGCCACGGTGGAGGACGCCGTGGCCGGGGTCGTCGCCCTGCACGCCACCGACCCGGCGACCGTCCACCTTTCGGCGTGCGCGCGGCTCGCTTCCCCGGCGATCGCCGCGGTGGAACGGGCTTTGTACGAAGAACGCACCCTGCTGCGGCTGCTGGGCATGCGCCGTACGGTCTTCGTCACCGGACTGGACACGGCGGCGCTCGTGCAGGCCGCCTGTTCCGCCGACATCGAAGTCAAGCAGCGGAAGCTCCTGGAGCAGCACCTCGGTCAGCAGGGGCACCCGGAGAACGTGCCGGAGCCCGCGAACTGGCTGCGGGACGTCGAAGCGTCGGTCGAAGCGGCGCTGCGGGCCCGGGGTTCGGCGACGGCGCAGCAGCTCAGCGAGGACGAGCCCCGGTTGCGGCAGCAGCTGCTGATGGCGGCGGGGAAGCCGTACGAGGCGATCGGGAACGTCACCAGCCGGGTGCTGTTCCTGCTCGCGGCGGCCGGCCGGATCGTCCGCGGGCGTCCGCGTGGGAGCTGGATCAGCACCCAGTACGTCTGGCATCCCCTGGACGAGTGGGTACCCGGATTGCCGGCGTGGGACGCGGAGGAGGCGCGGGCCGAGCTGGCGCGGCGCTGGCTGCGCGCGTACGGCCCGGCGCCGGTCTCGGACCTGCGGTGGTGGACGGGCTGGACGGCGAGCCAGACGAAGAAAGCCCTGGCTGTGGTGAAGCCGGCGGAGGTCGACCTCGACGGCGTGCCGGGAGTGGTGCTGCCGGACGACCTCGAGCCGGTGCCGTCGCCGCCGCCGTGGGTGGCCTTCCTGCCGGCGCTGGACCCGACCCCGATGGGCTGGCAGGAGCGCGACTGGTTCCTGGGCGCGCACCGGCCGGCGCTGTTCGACCGCAGCGGCAACATCGGCCCGACGGTCTGGCTGAGCGGCCGCGTGGTCGGCGGCTGGGCCCAGCGCGCGTCGGGGGAGATCGCGTTCCGGCTGCTGGAGGACGTCGGGAGCGAGGCATCGGCCCTGATCGAGGCGGAGGTGGAGCGCTGCGCCGGGTGGTACGGCGAGGTCCGGGCGGTGCCGCGGTTCCGCACGCCGCTGGAGCGGGAGCTGGCGGGATGAGCCGGTCACTGGATCGGTCGAGTCATCGACCTCACGTACCGCCCGCGGGCTCCCGCGGAGACCCCCGTGGAAGCCTCGGTTCCGGGTGATCCACTGAACCGTTCCAGTGGCTCGCCGACGCCGCCACTCGGCCCCTCGGGCGTACCCGGTCCTCCCAGCGGAAACAGGAGGATCGCGGGCCGCGCCGGTCCGCCGTGGTCCAGGTGTCGATCACGTGAACCCGACCCCGCTTCCGGCCCCGGCTTCTTAATCGATTCTTGACCCGTTCGCCAAGTGGTGGAAGTCTCGTCAGGGCAGTCAGGGACGCGCATGCCCGCACGCTAGGGTTGCCGCGAGCCCGCAAGTCACGGCCGGATGCCCCGGCCGATCCTCAGAGGAGTGGCAGCAGTGACCGTTCGCGTAGGTGTCAACGGCTTCGGCCGGATCGGCCGCAACTTCTTCCGCGCCGTCAAGGCGAGCGGCCACGACATCGAGGTCGTCGCGTTCAACGACCTCGGCGACGTCGCCACGATGGCCCACCTGCTGAAGTACGACTCCATCCTGGGCCGGTTCCCGGGTGAGGTCAGCGTCAGCGACGAGGGCATCGTCGTCGACGGCAAGACCATCAAGGCCCTCGCCGAGCGCGACCCGGCCAACCTGCCCTGGGGCGACCTGGGCGTGGACGTCGTGGTCGAGTCGACCGGCTTCTTCACCAACGCCGACGCCGCCAAGGCGCACATCGCCGGCGGTGCGAAGAAGGTCATCATCTCCGCGCCCGCCAAGGGCGAGGACCTGACCGTCGTCCTCGGCGTCAACGACGAGAAGTACGACGGCTCGCAGAACATCATCTCCAACGCCTCGTGCACCACCAACTGCCTCGGCCCGCTGGCCAAGGTCCTCAACGACGCCTTCGGCATCGAGCAGGGCCTGATGACCACGATCCACGCGTACACCCAGGACCAGAACCTGCAGGACGGCCCGCACAAGGACCTCCGCCGCGCCCGCGCCGCCGCGCTGAACGTGGTGCCCGCCTCGACCGGTGCCGCCAAGGCGATCGGCCTGGTGCTGCCGGAGCTGCTGGGCAAGCTGGACGGCTACGCGCTGCGCGTCCCGGTGCCGACAGGCTCGGCCACCGACCTCACGGTGACCCTGAAGAAGGCCGCCACGGTCGACGAAATCAACGCCGCCTACAAGGCCGCCGCCGATGGTCCGCTCGCCGGCATCCTGCGCTACTCGGTCGACCCGATCGTGTCCTCGGACATCGTCACCGACCCGGCGTCCTGCATCTACGACTCGCCGCTGACCAAGGTCATCGGCAACCAGGTCAAGGTCGTCGGCTGGTACGACAACGAGTGGGGCTACTCCAACCGCCTCGCGGACCTGATCAAGCTCGTCGGTTCGAAGCTCTGAGCCGGATGACCGTCAAGAACCTCGACGACCTGCTGGGCGAAGGCGTTCAGGGCCGCTACGTACTCGTGCGTTCCGACCTGAACGTCCCGCTCGACGGGGACCGCATCACCGACGACGGCCGGGTCCGCGCCGCGCTGCCGACGATCAAGAAGCTCGCCGACGCGGGCGCGAAGGTCGTCGTCACCGCGCACCTCGGCCGCCCCAAGGGCGAGCCGGACCCGAAGTACACCCTCGCGCCCGTCGCGAAGCGGCTCTCCGAGCTGCTCGGCGCCGAGGTCGCGCTGGCCGGTGACCTGGTCGGCGAGTCGGCCAAGGCGCTGACCGGAGCCCTGGCCGACGGCGGCGTCGTCCTGCTGGAGAACGTGCGCTTCGACGCGCGCGAGACCAGCAAGGACGCCGTGGACCGCTCCGAGCTGGCCGCCGAGCTGGGCGCACTCGTCCCGGGCGGCGCGTTCGTCTCCGACGGCTTCGGCGTGGTGCACCGCAAGCAGGCCTCGGTCTACGAGGTCGCTTCGGTGCTCCCGGCGTACGCGGGTGGCCTGGTGCTGGCCGAGCTCGACGTG
This sequence comes from Amycolatopsis sp. NPDC051106, assembly GCF_040682775.1. Classification (NCBI taxonomy): domain Bacteria; kingdom Bacillati; phylum Actinomycetota; class Actinomycetes; order Pseudonocardiales; family Pseudonocardiaceae; genus Amycolatopsis; species Amycolatopsis sp. NPDC051106. Next base: position 110,441 of record NZ_JBFBBQ010000023.1, read on the forward strand.
CTGAAGAAGCTCACCGACGACGTCCAGCGGCCCTACGTGGTCGTGCTCGGCGGCGCGAAGGTGTCCGACAAGCTCGGCGTCATCGCGAACCTGCTGACCAAGGTCGACCGGCTGCTGGTCGGCGGCGGCATGGCGTACACGTTCCTCAAGGCCCAGGGCCACGAGGTCGGCCAGTCGCTGCTGCAGGCCGACCAGCTCGACCAGGTGAAGGGCTTCCTCGCCGAGGCCGAGAAGCGCGGCGTCGAACTGGTGCTGCCGGTCGACGTCCTGGCCGCCACCGAGTTCGCGGCCGACGCCGAGCACGAGGTCGTCGACGCCACCGCGATCCCGGCCGACCGCCAGGGTCTCGACATCGGCCCGCGCTCGCGCTCGCTGTTCGCGAGCAAGCTGGCCGACGCGCAGACCGTGTTCTGGAACGGCCCGATGGGCGTGTTCGAGTTCGAGGCGTTCTCCGGCGGCACGCGTGCCGTGGCCGAGGCGCTCGTGAAGAGCGACGCGTTCACGGTCGTCGGCGGCGGCGACTCCGCGGCGGCCGTCCGTCAGCTCGGCCTGCCCGAGGACGGCTTTTCGCACATCTCCACCGGAGGCGGGGCCTCGCTCGAGTACCTCGAAGGCAAGGAACTGCCGGGCGTCGTCGCCCTGGAGGAGAAGAACTAGTGGCACGCAAGCCGTTCATCGCCGGCAACTGGAAGATGAACCAGAACCACCTCGAGGCGATCGCGCTCGTCCAGAAGATCGCCTTCGCGCTGCCGGAGAAGTACTACGCGAAGGTCGACGTGGCGGTGCTGCCGCCGTTCACCGACATCCGCAGTGTGCAGACCCTGGTCGACGGCGACAAGCTGTCCCTCACCTACGGCGCCCAGGACATCGCGCCGCAGGACTCCGGCGCCTACACCGGCGACATCTCGGGCCTGATGCTGGCGAAGCTGGGCTGCAAGTTCGTCGCCGTCGGGCACTCGGAGCGGCGCGAATACCACGCCGAGACCGACGAGCTGGTCAACAAGAAGGTCAAGGCCGCGCTCAAGCACGGCATCACGCCGATCCTCTGCATCGGGGAGAAGCTCGAGGTCCGCGAGGCCGGCGAGCACATCCACCACACCACGACGCAGCTGATCGAAGGCCTGAAGGGCCTCAAGGCCGAACAGGTCAAGGACGTGGTCGTCGCGTACGAGCCGGTCTGGGCGATCGGCACCGGCAAGGTCGCCTCCTCGGCCGACGCCGAAGAGGTCTGCAAGGCCATCCGGGCCACCCTCCAGGAGAAGTACGGCGACGACATCGCTTCGTCCGTCCGGGTGCTCTACGGGGGATCGGTCAAATCGGGCAACATCAGCGAGCTGGTGGGCTGCGAGAACATCGACGGTGCCCTGGTCGGCGGAGCGAGCCTCGACGGCGAGGAGTTCACGAAACTCTGTGCACTCGCCGCGGGCGGGCCGCTGCCCTGATCGAGGCCACGACCGGGTAACCTGTGTATCCGGTCCGTCACACAGCAGTGGACGAGTCCAGGGGTACGGTGGTGGTCGGAAACGACCATGCCGTACCCCTGCATTCACCTAGAGCCCAAGGGATGACATGAAGCTGTTCCTGCAAATCCTGTTGATCGTCACCAGTGTCTTCCTGGTGGTCGCGGTGCTGCTGCACCGGGGCCGGGGTGGTGGCCTGTCGTCGCTGTTCGGCGGCGGGATGCAGTCGAGCCTGGCGGGGTCGAGCGTGGCCGAGAAGAACCTCGACCGCATCACCCTGCTGCTGGGCGCGGTCTGGCTGATCAGCATCGTGGGCCTGGGTCTGCTGCTCAAGGTGTGAGGCGTCCGGCGCCCCACCGTCGATCGCGACCGGGTCACGACGGCAGGGCGCAGCGATTCGGCGTGCCTATTGGGGGGCGCGCCGCCGATTCCTAGGTGTGAGGATTCATGGTTGGCGGTAACGCGATTCGAGGCACCAGGGTGGGTGCCGGTCCTACGGGCGAATCCGAGCGAGGTGAATCGGCGCCACGGCGCCGGGTCGGCTACTGGTGCGCCAACGGCCACGAAGCCCGGCCGTCGTTCGCGCTCGACGCGGAGATCCCCGACGAGTGGGACTGCCCCCGCTGCGGGCTCCCGGGCGGGCAGGACGAGAAGAACCCGCCGGCCGCACCACGGACCGAGCCGTACAAGACGCACCTGGCGTACGTGAAGGAGCGACGCAGCGACGCCGACGGCGAGGCCATCCTGGCCGAAGCCCTCGAGCGCCTGCGCCAGCGCCGGGAGATCATCTAAGCGTTCGCCGGCCGAAAAGCCACCCCGGGAACCCCGGGGTGGCTTTTCGCGCTTTCCGCCAGCCGATCCAGGTATTCGAGGCCACCACCGAGTCGACGCTCCGATCACGCGAGCCGACTGCTCAATCACGCGAGTCGACCTCCCAACCACGCGAGTCGACCCTCCAGACACGCGAGCCGACCCTCCAGGTACGCGAGCCGACTGTCTAGGTACGCGAGCCGACCCTCGGAATACGCGAGCCGACTCTCCAAGTACGCGAGCTGACCCTCGGAATACGCGAGCCGACCTTTCGGGCACCTGAGCCGACTCTCCAGGTACGCGAGCCGACTGGCTGGATGCGCGAGCCGAGCTTCTGGGTATGCGAGCCGACCTTTCAAGTACGTGGGCGGACTGTCCAGGTACAGGAGTCGACTCTCCAGGTACGTGAGCCGGCCGTCGGAGTGCGCGCACAGGCCTTCCCGGGGCGTTCGCGCCTTCCCGCGGCTGAGCAGCCCCCGTTTTCCACGCTACGGGAGAACACCGACAGTTCCGGACAAAGAAAGCCGCGAACGGCGGATTCCGGCCGCCACA
>NZ_JBFBBQ010000024.1:0-110469 GCF_040682775.1 Amycolatopsis sp. NPDC051106
CCGCGAGCCGCCGACCGGAGCAGGGTCGCCTCCGGTGCAGTGAATGACTCATTCCAGGCGCCGGACGCCAGGAATGAGTCATTCACTGCGTCCGGCGCGGGGGCCGAACATGCCCCCTGAACACCGCCGTCTCCCGCGCCCGGTGAATTTCCCACGACCCTTCCCGCAGGTCGGGCCGCGAAGCCACGAACACCGGGCCCTCCGGCGCACGTGACTAGACCGTTACGCACCCCGGTCTTGACCCCGCTGGTGTTATCGCTAACACTGACTCCTCGCCGCCACCCGGATGGGTGACGGCGACCACGTCGAAGCGGACGAAAGGGGACGCCGGTGGCCGAACGACCCCGCTCCGGCGGCCCTGTCAGGGTGAACGCCGCCGGTACGCGGCAGCCCAGCCTGACCGATGTCGCGGGCGTGGCGGGCGTGTCGCACATGACCGTCTCCCGGGTCATCAACGGGACCGGCCCGGTGCGCCCCGAAACCCGCGCCCGGGTGCTCGCCGCCATCGAAGAACTGGGCTACCGCCCGAACTCGGCGGCCCGCGCGCTCGTCACCGGACGCACCGGCACGCTCGGTGTCGTCGCGCTCGAGTCCAATCTGTACGGTCCGGCCAGCACGCTCTACGGCATCGAGAACGCCGCCCGCGAAGCCGGGTACGCGATCACGATCTCCAGTGTCAGCCGGCCCGGGCGGTCGTCGATCGCCGACGCGGTGGAGAACCTCCGCCGCCAAGCCGTCGAGGGCATCATCGTCATCGCCCCGCACGTCACCGCGGGCCGCGCCCTGGAAGCCGCGCCCGCGGACTTCCCGGTCGTCGCCGTCGGCGGCGGGGAGGCCGCGCCGGTCCCGGTGATCTCCGTCGACCAGCGCGACGGTGCCCGCCGCGCCACCGAGCACCTCCTCGCCCTGGGGCACCGCACGGTCTGGCACGTCGCCGGGCCGGAGGACTGGCTGGAGGCCCGCGACCGCGAGCTCGGCTGGCGGGAGACCCTGGAACGCCACGGCGTGGACGTGCCCGAGGTGATCCGGGGCGACTGGAGCTCGCGCTCCGGCTACGAGGCGGGGCGATCCCTCGCCAAGGAAGGCGACCTCGACGCCGTCTTCGCCGGCAACGACCAGATGGCGCTCGGCCTGCTCCGCGCGTTCGCCGAGGCCGGCGTTTCGGTGCCGCGGGACGTGCGTGTCGCGGGCTTCGACGACGTGCCCGAGGCGGCGTACTTCACGCCGCCGCTGACCACGGTGCGCCAGGACTTCATCGAAGTCGGCCGGCGTACGTTCGGCCTGCTCACCCAGCGGATGGGCGGGGGCGACCGGCACGCGCGCGCCTTGGTCGTGCCCGAGCTGATCGTCCGCGAAAGCACCGGGCCGCGTTAGCGCCGTACGCGCGCCGAACAGAAGAAGACCAGCTCCGGATGTTAACGCTAACAAAAATGATCACCGTCGATCGAGGAGTGAACGTGCTGAAGAAGCGATGGGCCGCCGCGGCGGCCGCGGCGGCCGGACTCGTGCTGCTCACCGCCTGCGGGAGTGGTGGTTCCTCCGGTGGCTCCGGCGGGGCGATCACGCTCGGCTTCGCCCAGGTGGGCGCCGAGAGCGGGTGGCGGACGGCCAACACCAAGTCGATCCAGGACTCGGCGAAGACCGCGGGCATCGAGCTGAAGTTCTCCGACGCGCAGCAGAAGCAGGAGAACCAGATCTCGGCGATCCGCTCCTACATCCAGCAGAAGGTCAAGGTCATCGCCTTCTCGCCGGTCGTGGAGTCCGGCTGGGACACCGTGCTGAAGGAGGCCAAGACGGCCAACATCCCGGTCATCCTCACCGACCGGGCGATCGACTCGCCGGACAAGTCGCTCTACAAGACCTTCCTCGGCTCCGACTTCATCGCCGAGGGCAAGAAGGCGGGGGAGTGGCTGACCAAGGAGTACGGCAGCGCCACCGGCCAGGTCAACATCGTCGAACTGCAGGGCACCACGGGTTCGGCGCCGGCCAACGACCGCAAGAAGGGCTTCGCGGACGTCATCGCGGCGGACCCGAAGTACAAGATCGTCGCGTCGCAGACCGGTGAGTTCACCCGCGCCAAGGGCAAGGAGGTCATGGAGGCCTTCCTGAAGTCGCAGCCCAAGATCGACGTCCTCTACGCCCACAACGACGACATGGCGCTCGGCGCCATCGAGGCGATCGAGGCGGCGGGCAAGGTCCCGGGCAAGGACATCAAGATCGTCTCGGTCGACGGCGTGAAGGACGCGCTGCAGGCACTGGCCGACGGCAAGATCAACCACGTCGTCGAGTGCAACCCGCTGCTCGGCCCGCAGCTGATGGACCTGGTGAAGAAGGTTTCCGCCGGCGAGCAGGTGCCCGCCCGCATCGAGACCCAGGAGACCGAGTTCGACCAGGCGTCGGCCAAGGCCGCGCTGCCGCAGCGCCAGTACTGACCGCAGCCCGCAGGTCGTGAGTGGTCAGGCGGGTTCCGACCCGGCTGACCACCCACGACCCCCGCGTCCACCCCGGAGCACACCACATGCCTGAACCGCAGCCCATGGTGCGGATGAGCGGTATCCGCAAGGAATTCCCCGGCGTCCTCGCCCTGGACGACGTCGCGTTCCGGATGTTCCCCGGCGAGGTCCACGCCCTGATGGGCGAGAACGGCGCCGGCAAGTCCACCCTCATCAAGGTGCTCACCGGGGTGTACGGGGTGGACGCGGGCACGATCGAGCTGAACGGCGGCGCCGTCGCCTTCAGCGGGCCCGGCGAGGCCCAGCAGGCCGGCGTCAGCACGGTCTACCAGGAAGTCAACCTCTGCCCGAACCTGTCCGTGGCGGAGAACGTCTGCCTCGGCCGGGAACCCCGCCGCTTCGGCCGCATCCAGTGGGGCCCGATGCGGCGGCGGGCCGAGGAACTGCTCGCGCGGCTGGACGTCCACGTGGACGTCTCGGCCGAGCTGTCCACCTGCTCGATCGCCGTGCAGCAGCTCGTCGCCATCGCCCGCGCGCTCGACGTCGACGCGCGGGTCCTGGTGCTCGACGAGCCGACGTCCAGTTTGGACACCGGCGAGGTCGAGCAGCTGCTCAAAGTCGTCCGGTCTCTGCGCGAACAGGGGCTGGCGATCCTGTTCGTCTCCCACTTCATCGATCAGGTCTTCGCTGTCGCCGACCGGATGACCGTGCTGCGCAACGGAAAGCTGATCGGCGAGTACCGCACGGCGGACATCACGCCCGTCGAACTGGTCACCAAGATGATCGGCAAGGAGCTGCGGGTCCTGGAGACGCTCGAGGACTCCGGGCCCACCCGGGCCGAGGTCGCCGGCGCTCCGGTGCTCCTGTCCGCCGAAGACCTCGGCCGCAAGGGCGGTGTCGAGCCGTTCAGCCTCGACGTCCACGCCGGCGAGGTCGTCGGGCTGGCCGGGCTGCTCGGGTCCGGGCGCACCGAGCTCGCCCGGCTGCTCTTCGGCGCCGACCACGCCGACAGCGGGTCGGTGCGCGTGGACGGGGAGCTCACGAACCTGCGCACCCCGCGCGCCGGGCTCGACCACCGGATCGCCTTCCTCTCGGAAAACCGCAAGTCCGAGGGGCTGGTCGAGGAACTGACCGTCCGCGAGAACATCGTCCTCGCGCTGCAGGCCTCTCGCGGCTGGGCGCGGCCGCTGTCCCGCCGGCGCCAGGACGAAATCGCGCGGAAGTACATCGAGACCCTCGACATCCGCCCCGCCGACCCCGAGGCCCTGGTCGGCAACCTTTCCGGCGGCAACCAGCAGAAGGTGCTGCTGGCGCGCTGGCTCATCACCGAGCCGCGGCTGCTCATCCTCGACGAGCCGACCCGCGGCATCGACATCGGCGCCAAGACGGAGATCCAGCGGCTGGTCACCCAGCTCTCGGCCGACGGGATGGCCGTCGTCTACATCTCCGCCGAGCTGGAGGAGGTGCTCCGGCTGAGCCACCGGGTCGTGGTGCTGCGCGACCGGAAAGTGGTGGCGCAACGGGAAAACCAGGGACTCACCGCGGACGACGTCATGGCCACGATGGCCGAGGGGGTGCAGGCATGACAGCTTTGACGGGATTGACGAAACACCGGCTCTTCTGGCCGGTGGTGGCCCTGCTGGTGCTGCTGCTGGGCGACCTGATCGCGAGCCCGTCGTTCTTCAAGATCGAGCTGCGCGACGGTCACCTCTACGGGAACCTCGTCGACATCCTGAAGAACGGCGCCCCGCTGATCCTCATCGCGATCGGCATGACGCTCGTCATCGCGACCCGGGGCATCGACCTCTCGGTCGGCTCGGTCGTGGCGATCAGCGGCGCGCTCGCCTGCCTTTGGGTCAGCGACAACCCGGACGGTGTCGGCACCACGCTGGTCGCGTTCGGGCTGGCGCTCGGCCTTTCGCTCCTGCTGGGGGTGTGGAACGGCTGGCTCGTCGCGGTGCTGGGCATCCAGCCGATCATCGCCACGCTGATCCTCATGGTCGCCGGGCGGGGGATCGCGCAGCTGATCTCCGGCGGGCAGATCATCACGGTCAACTCCCACTCGTTCGAATGGATCGGCAGCGGGTTCCTGTTCACGCTGCCCGGCGCCATCCTCATCGCGCTGGCGGTGTTCGTGCTCGCTTCGCTGCTGGTCCGCCGCTCCGCGCTCGGCCTGCTCGTCGAGGCCGTCGGCGGCAACCCGGAGGCCAGCCGGCTGGCCGGGCTCCGGTCGGCTCGCCTGACCTGGCTCGTCTACGTCTTCTGCGCGCTGTGCGCGGGCATCGCCGGGCTGATGATCAGCGCGAACGTGCACAGCGCCGACGCGAACCACGCCGGGCTGTTCATCGAGCTCGACGCCATCCTCGCCGTCGTCGTCGGCGGCACGCAGCTGACCGGCGGCCGGTTCTCCCTCGGCGGGGCGGTGATCGGCGCGCTGCTCATCCAGACGCTGACCACCACCGTCTACGCCCTCGGCATCCCGCCCGAGGCGATCATGCTGTTCAAGGCCGTGGTCGTGCTGGCGGTGTGCCTCCTGCAGTCGCCCGCGTTCCGCCGCAAGCTCCGCGGGCGGCAGCGGGCCCATCCGGTCAGCCCGGAGCCGGCACCGGCCCCGGAGAAGGTCGAGGTCGGCGCATGACCACGCTCACCCGCATCAAGGGCTACCGGCCGCAGCAGCGGCACCTGCCGATCCTGGCGACGATGGCGCTGCTGATCGGGGCCTACATCTTCGGCGCGTCGAGCTATGAGGCGTTCGGGTCCGGGCAGGTCGTGCTCGACCTGTTCATCAACAACGCCTTCCTGCTCGTGGTCGCGGTCGGGATGACGTTCGTGATCCTCACCGGCGGCATCGACCTCTCCGTCGGCTCGGTCGTCGCCCTGTCCACGGTGATCTCCGGCGACCTGCTGCAGAAGCACGGCTGGCCCGCGTACGCGGCGATCGCGGTGGTGCTGGTGGTCGGCGCGCTGCTCGGCGCCGGGATGGGCGCGCTCATCCACTTCTTCGAGATCCAGCCGTTCATCGCCACGCTGATCGGGATGTTCTTCGCCCGCGGGCTCTGCTACACGATCAGCACGGAGGCCTACTCGATCGACAACGCGACGATCGCGACGCTCGCCCAGACGCAGATCCCGCTCGGCGGGGAGCTGCACATCTCGATCAGCGTGGTCGCCGCGCTGATCGTCGTCGCCGTGGCCGCCTACGTGCTGGCCTTCACGCGCTTCGGGCGCACGGTGTACTCGATCGGCGGCAACGCGCAGTCGGCGATGCTGATGGGCCTCAAGACCGGCCGCACGAAGATCGCGGTGTACACGATCAGCGGCTTCTGCTCGGCGCTCGGCGGGCTGCTGCTGGTGCTGTACAAGTCGTCCGGCGATCCGCTCAACGGCGTCGGCCTGGAGCTGACCGCGATCGCCGCGGTGGTCATCGGCGGCACCATCCTCACCGGCGGCTCCGGCTACGTGCTGGGCACCGTGCTCGGGATCATGGTGCTGGGCATCATCCAGACGCTGATCACCTTCGACGGCACCCTCAACTCGTGGTGGACCTCGATCATCACCGGGGCCCTCCTGTTCGTCTTCATCGTCCTGCAACGCCTCGTCACCCGACGGACCCGCTAACGCGGAAGCCGCACTTTCACGTGAAAGTGCGGCTTCCGCACCCACTCGAGGGAGAGTCATGCTCCGCAGACTGCGGCGGCCCATGGCCGTGCTCGCCGCCCTGGCGCTGTGCTGCGCCGTCCCGGTGACGGCCGCCGCGGCCGATCCCGCTTCGGCGCTCGCCGGGCACTGGACGTTCGACGAGGGCAGCGGGACGACGGCCGCCGACAGCGCCGGTGAACACCCCGCCACGCTGAACGGCGGCGCGGGCTGGGGGCCGGGGATCCGCGGGGGAGCCCTGACGACCGACGGGTCCGGGGGGTTCGCCGATGCCGGCGCGCCGGTGCTGGACACCACGAAGAGCTTCTCCGTCAACAGCTGGGTGAAGCTCGACAAGACGACCGGCTTCCAGACGTTCGTCAGCATCGACGGCACCCAGGTCAGCAACTTCTTCCTGCAGTTCCGCGACGACTCCCGCCGCTTCGCCTTCACCCGTCTCGCCGGGGACGCGCCGGCCGACGGCGTCGTCGCTTCGGCGAACTTCGATCCCGTCGCCGGCCAGTGGTACCAGCTCACCGGCGTGTTCGACGCGGCCGCGTCGACCCTCGCCCTCTACGTGGACGGCACCCGCCAGGCGACGGTGTCCGCGCCGGCCGGCTGGGCCGGTACCGGCCACCTGGTGATCGGCCGCGGCAAGTACGGCGGCAACCCGGTGGACTACGTCGACGGGTCGATCGACGACGTCCGCGCCTACTCCGGCGCGCTGACCGCGGCCGACGCCGCCCGGCTGGCGATCGCCGGGCACTGGACCCTCGACGAAGGCACCGGCACGACCGCGGCCGACGACTCCCTCGACGCGCGCACCGCCACCCTCACCGGGGGCGCCACCTGGGGCGACGGCGTCGTCGGCCCGCACGGCGTCACACTCGACGGCACCGATGCCGCCGTCGAGGCCCCGGCCCCGGTGATCGACACCGCGCAGAGCTTCTCCGTCTCCGCATGGGTCAAGCCGACCGCGGCCACCGGCTTCCGGACGGCGGTCAGCGTCGACGGCGCCGCGATCAGCGGCTTCTACCTCCAGCGCGCCGCCGACGGCCGCTTCGCCTTCACCCGCCGCGCGTCCGACGGCGACTCGGCGTCGTCCTCGGCCGTCTCCACGTTGCCCGCGCAGGCCGACCAGTGGCAGCACGTGGTGGGCGTCTACAACCGCGCGGCCGGCACGCTTTCCCTGTACGTCAACGGAACCCTGCAGCAGAGCGTCCCGTTCACCACGCCGTGGACCGCGGGCGGGCACCTCGTCATCGGCCGCGGCAAGTGGGCGGGCAGCCCGGCCGACTGGTTCGCCGGCGGCGTGGACGACGTCCGCGCGTACCCGACACCGCTGAGCGCGTCCGCCGTTGCCGCCCTGGCCGCGAGCGGGACGTGGCACTTCGACGAGGGCGCCGGCACGATCACCCGCGACTCGAGCGCGAACGCCGCCGACGGCACTCTTCGCGGAGCGACCTGGACCGCGGGCGCCTCGGGCAAGGCCGTGCAGCTCGACGGGAAGTCCACTGTGGACATGGGCACCTCGCCCGCGTTCGACACCGGCACCGGCTCGCTCTCGCTGGCCGCGTGGTTCCGCACCACCGGCGACGGCACCCTCGTGGACCACGGCGACGGTTACGCGCTCGGCGTGACCGGCGGCAAGCTCACCGCCCGCGTCGGCACCATCCAGGTGACCACCACCGGCGGCGGGCTCGCCGACGGCAACTGGCACCACGCCGCCGTCGTCCTGGACCGCGCGTCGCAGCGGCTCACCGTCTACGCCGACGGCGACGCGGCCGCGGTCACCAGCACCTGCGGGACGCCGTCGGGGACCACACTCGACGTCTCCGCCTGCCCGGCCTCGGGCACCGCCGCGGCGCCGTTCACCGTGGGGGCCGGGTTCACCGGCGCGATCGACGAGGTCGAGCTGCGCCGCTTCCCCCTGACCGCGGCCCAGATCGGCACCCTCGCCGGCGCCAACCAGCTCGCGGTCGACGCCAACGTCGTCCGCGCCAACACCCGGCCGACCACCTACGGCTCCATCCTCGAAGACATCAGCCACTCCGTCGAAGGCGGCCTCTACGCCGAACTCGTCCGCAACCGCACCTTCAAGGAGGGCTACCAGCCCGGCAGCGGCGCGGGCAACACGCCGGTCCCGTACTGGTCCCTGCTCACCTCGGCGGGCGCCACCGGCACCTACGGCATCGACACCGCGACCCCCCTGAACACCGCGCTCGACCGGTCCCTGAAGCTGCACGCCGACGCCGTTCCGGCCGGTGGCCGGGTCGCGGCCGTCAACGTCGGCTACTACGGCGTCGCCGCGAAGCCGTCCACCAAGTACACCGGCAGCTTCTTCGCCAAGGGCACCTGGACCGGCGCGGTCCGGGTCAGCCTGGAGAAGCCGGACGGCACCGTGCTGGCGAGCAAGGACGTCCAGCCGGCCGGCGCCACGTGGGCGCAGCAGACGTTCAGCTTCACCACGCCGTCGACGATCACCGCATCCACCGACAACCGGATCGTCGTCTCGCTGGTGAACAAGGGGAAGAAGGCACTCGCCGGGGACGCCTGGTTCCAGCAGGTGTCGCTCTTCCCGCCGACCTTCAAGAACCACGGCGTCCGCCTGGACCTCGGCCAGAAGCTCGCGGCGATGAAGCTCGGCCTCTTCCGCGTCCCGGGCGGCAACTACCTCGAGGGCAACACCCTCGACACGCGGTTCGCGTGGAAGAACACCATCGGCTCCCTGGAACAGCGGCCCGGCCACCAGAACACCGCGTGGGGCTACTGGTCCACCGACGGCTTCGGCATCCTCGACTACCTCAAGCTGGCCGAGGACATCGGTGCCCAGCCGCTGCTCGGGCTGTTCGCCGGCTACACCCTCAACGGCCAGCACGTCGACCAGGCCGACTACCCGCAGTACGTCCAGGAAGCCCTCGACGAGATCGAGTACGCCATCGGCGACGCTTCGACGACGTGGGGCGCCAAGCGCGTCGCCGACGGGCACCCGGCGCCGTTCGACCTGCGCTACGTCGAGGTCGGCAACGAGGACTGGTTCGACACCTCGGGCAGCTACGCCTGGCGCTTCACCGACATGTACACCGCCATCAAGGCGAAGTACCCGCAGCTGACGGTCATCGCCACGACCGGCGGGCTGCAGGGCGGGGCCGCGTCGAGCACCCTGACGGGCGTGCGCCCGGACGCCGCTGACGACCACTATTACCAGTCGCCGCAGTGGTTCACCGACAACTCGACCCGCTACGACACGGCTGATCGCAGCGGCCCGGAGATCCTCGTCGGCGAGTACGGCGCCCAGGACGGCCGGCCCACCGGCACCCTGGCCGCCGCGATCGGCGAGGCCGCATTCCTCACCGGCCTGGAACGCAACAGCGACATCGTCATCGGCTCGATGTACGCGCCGGTGCTGGTGCACGAGAACCAGTCCAACTGGCCGGTCAACCTGATCGGCCTGGACGCCGGGAGCAGCTACGGCTCGCCGTCGTACTGGGTGCAGCAGATGTTCTCCAGCACGCTCGGCAAGCAGATCGTGACCAGCCGCCTCAACCAGGGCAGCCCGCTGCGGCAGGTGGTCAACGTGACCACCAAGGCGGGGAAGAAGACGTTCACGGTCAAGCTGGTCAACCCGACCGGGCAGGTGCAGACCGCGCGGCTGGCGCTCACCGGCGTCACGGCGGTCGACGGCACCGGGACGCTCACCACGCTCACCGGCGACCCGGCGGGACGCAACAGTCTCGCCGCGCCGACCGCCATCGTGCCGCAGACCAGGGAGATCACCGGGCTGGCGGCGACCTCGAAGCTGACTTTGCCCGCCAACTCGGTGACGACGCTCGTCATCACCGGCCGCTAGACCCCCGGGGCGCGGCGCGTCCACCGCCGCCCGCGCCGCGTCCCGGTCACCACACCAGGAGGGAGAGGACACCGTGGCTGAACCACTCACCGTCGGCGTCGACTTCGGCACGCTGTCGGGCCGCGCGGTGGTCGTGCGGGTCCGTGACGGAGCGGAACTCGGCTCCGCCGTGTTCGAGTACCCGCACGGGGTGCTCGACGAGACGCTGCCCGCGACCGGCCGCGCACTGCCGCCGGACTGGGCACTGCAGGTGCCCGCGGACTACGTCGGAGTCCTTCGCCACGCCGTACCGGCGGCGTTGCGGGACGCGGGCGCCGACCCGGCCGACGTCGTCGGCATCGGCACCGACTTCACCGCGTGCACCATGGTCCCGACGACCGCCGACGGCACGCCGCTGTGCGAGCTGCCCGAGTTCGAGGGCAACCCGCACGCCTACGTCAAGCTGTGGAAGCACCACTCGGCGCAGCCGCAGGCCGTCCGGATCAACGAGCTGGCCCGCACCCGCGGCGAGAAGTGGCTGCCGCGCTACGGCGGGCTGATCTCGTCGGAGTGGGAGTTCGCCAAGGGACTCGAGGTGTTCGAAGAGGCCCCGGACGTCTACGCGGCGATGCGGCACTGGGTCGAGGCGGCCGACTGGATCGTCTGGCAGCTGACCGGCACCTACGTCCGCAACGCCTGTACGGCCGGCTACAAGGGCATCCTGCAGGACGGCCAGTACCCGAGCCGCGACTTCCTCCGCGAGCTCGCGCCCGGCTTCGAGTCCTTCGTGGCCGACAAGCTCGAACACCCGCTGGGCCAGCTGGGTTCCCGTGCCGGTTCCCTGTCCGCCGAAGCCGCCGCCTGGACCGGGCTGCCCGAAGGCATCGCGGTCGCGGTCGGCAACGTCGACGCGCACGTCACGGCGCCGGCCGCCCAAGCCGTCGAGCCCGGGCAGATGGTCGCGATCATGGGCACCTCGACGTGCCACGTGATGAACGGCGCCGAGCTGCACGAGGTCCCCGGCATGTGCGGGGTCGTCGACGGCGGCATCGTCCCCGGGCTGTGGGGGTACGAAGCCGGGCAGAGCGGCGTCGGCGACATCTTCGGCTGGTTCGTCGAGCACGGCGTCCCGGCGTCCTACGAGGGCCACGAGCACCTCACCCGGCTCGCCGCCCGGCAGGAGATCGGCGAGCACGGCCTGGTCGCGCTCGACTGGCACCTCGGCAACCGGTCGGTCCTGGTCGACCACGAGCTGTCCGGCGTCATCGTCGGCCAGACGCTGGCCACCCGTGCCGAGGACACCTACCGGGCGCTGCTGGAGGCCACCGCCTTCGGCACCCGGAAGATCATCGAGACCTTCGGCGAGGCCGGCGTCCCGGTCACCGAGCTGATCATCGCCGGCGGCCTGGTCAAGAACGCGCTGCTGATGCAGATCTACGCCGACGTCACGAACCTGCCGCTGTCGGTCATCGGCTCCGACCAGGGGCCCGCGCTGGGGTCGGCCATCCACGCGGCCGTCGCGGCCGGGGCCCACCCGGACATCCGCGCGGCCGCCGCGGCGATGGGTTCGGTCGAACGCGCGGTGTACCGGCCGGTGCCCGCGCACGTCGTCGCCTACGACGAGCTGTACGCCGAATACACGGCGTTGCACGACTACTTCGGCCGCGGCGCCAACGATGTCATGCACCGCCTGGCGGCTCGCCGTCGCGCCGTCGCGAAAGGACGATCCTGATGTCCTCCCTGACCGGAGAAGTCCTCGACACCGTCGCCGAGCTGCGGGAAACCGTGGCGAACCTGCACGGCGAGCTGACCCGCAACGCGCTGGTCATCTGGACCGCGGGCAACGTCTCGGCCCGGGTGCCCGGCCGTGAGCTGATGGTGATCAAGCCGTCGGGCGTGTCCTACGACGACCTGTCGGCCGACACCATGGTCGTCACCGACCTGCACGGCGAACTCGTCCACGGCGACCTCGCGCCGTCGTCGGACACCGCCGCGCACGCCTACGTCTACCGGCACATGCCGGAGATCGGCGGGGTCGTCCACACGCACTCGACGTACGCCACCGCGTGGGCCGCGCGCGGCGAGCCGATCCCGTGCGTGCTCACGATGATCGCCGACGAGTTCGGCGGGGAGATCCCGGTCGGGCCGTTCGCCCTGATCGGGGACGACTCCATCGGCCGCGGCATCGTCGAAACGCTGCGCACGAGCCGCTCCAAGGCCGTGCTGATGCGCAACCACGGCCCGTTCACCGTCGGCCGCACCGCCCGCGACGCCGTCAAGGCCGCGGTGATGGTCGAGGACGTCGCCCGCACCGTGCACAAGGCCTTCGAGCTCGGCACGCCCGAACCCCTGCCGCCCGAGGACGTCGACCGGCTCTACGCCCGGTACCAGAACGTCTACGGCCAGCACTGAACTTCCGAGGAGAACGATGACCCGCGCGTCGAAACCCCAGCTCTGGTTCCTCACCGGGAGCCAGGCCCTCTACGGCGAAGAGACCCTCGAGCAGGTCGCCGGCCAGTCCCTGCGGATCCAGCAGCTCCTGGCGGCCGCCGGTGGGCTGCCGGCCGAGATCGTCGGCAAGCCGGTGCTGACCGAAGCTTCGTCGATCCGGCGGGTGCTGCAGGAAGCCAACGCCGACGCCGCCTGCGTCGGCGTCATCGCGTGGATGCACACCTTCTCGCCCGCGAAGATGTGGATCACCGGGCTGGACGCGCTGCGCAAGCCGCTGCTGCACCTGCACACCCAGCTCAACGAAGCCCTGCCGTGGTCCACCATCGACATGGACTTCATGAACCTCAACCAGGCCGCGCACGGCGACCGCGAGTTCGGGTTCATCCAGACCCGCCTCGGCGTGCCGCGCAAGACCGTCGCCGGCCACGTGTCCGACCCGGCCGTCGTCGCGCGGATCGACGCGTGGGCGCGCGCGGCGATCGGCGCCGACCACCTGCGGAACCTGCGCCTGGCCCGGTTCGGCGACAACATGCGCGACGTCGCCGTCACCGAGGGGGACAAGGTCGAGGCCGAGCTGCGGTTCGGCGTCTCGGTCAACACCTACGGCGTCAACGACCTGGTGGAGCTGGTCGATCAAGTTGCCGATGTGGACTCGCTCGTCGCCCAGTACGCCGAGGACTACGACGTCGTCCCGGAGCTGGCGGCCGGGGGAGCGCGGCACGAGTCGCTCCGGTACGCGGCCAGGATCGAAGCGGGCCTGCGCAAGTTTCTCACCGACGGCGGGTTCGGCGCGTTCACCACGAACTTCGAGGACCTCGGCGGCCTGCGCCAGCTGCCCGGCCTCGCGGTGCAGCGGCTGATGGCCGACGGCTACGGCTTCGGCGGCGAGGGCGACTGGAAGACCTCGGCGCTGCTGGCCGCGGTCAAGGCGATGGGCGTGGGCGCCGAGCGCGGCACGTCGTTCATGGAGGACTACACCTACCACTTCGGGCCGGGCACGCCGAAGATCCTCGGCGCGCACATGCTGGAGGTCTGCCCCAGCATCGCGGCCGCGAAGCCGTCGTGCGAGATCCACGCCCTCGGCATCGGCGGTCGCGAGGACCCCGTCCGGCTGGTGTTCGACGCCGCGCCCGGCCCCGGTGTCACCCTCGGCCTGGTCGACCTCGGCGACCGGTTCCGCCTGGTGGCCAACGAGATCGAGGTCGTCGCGCCCGACGAGCCGCTGCCCAACCTGCCCGTGGCGCGGGCGGTGTGGGAGCCGGCGCCGTCGCTGTCGACGTCCGCCGAATCGTGGATCACGGCCGGCGGCCCGCACCACACCGTGCTCACCCAGGCCGTGAGCACCGAAACCCTTCGCGACTTCGCGAACCTGCTCGGGGTCGAGCTGCTGGTGATCGACAAGGACACCACGCCGCACGGCTTCGCCGACCGCATCCGCTGGAACCAGGCCTACCACCGCCTCGCCCAGGGTTTCTGACACAGGCTTCGGACAAAGGCTTCTGAGAAAGGAAGAAAGAACAATGAAGTTCACCAGAACAATGGCGGGGATCGCCGCCGCGGGGCTCGTGCTCACGCTCTCGGCGTGCGGTTCGAGCCAGAAGACCGCCGACCAGGCGGCGGCACCGGGCGCCACGAGCGCGGCGGGAGCCCTGGTCGGCGTCACCATGCCGACGAAGTCGTCGGAGCGCTGGATCCACGACGGCGACAACATCAAGTCGGCGCTGGAGAAGCTCGGGTACAAGGTCGACCTGCAGTACGCCGAGAACGACATCCCGACGCAGGTCAACCAGATCGAGAACCAGATCACCAAGGGTGCGAAGCTCCTGGTCATCGCCTCGATCGACGGCACCGCCATCACCACGCAGCTGCAGGAGGCGGCCGACCGCAAGATCCCGGTCATCGCCTACGACCGGCTGATCCGCAACTCGCCCAACGTCGACTACTACGCCACCTTCGACAACTTCAAGGTCGGCGTCGAGCAGGCGAATTCGCTGGTCAAGGGCCTGGGCAACGGCCCGGGTCCGTTCAACGTCGAGCTGTTCGCCGGTTCGCCGGACGACAACAACGCGACGTTCTTCTTCAACGGCGCGATGTCCGTCCTCAAGCCGCTGATGGACAGCGGCAAGCTGGTGGTCAAGAGCGGGCAGACCGACTTCGCCCGCGCGGCCATCCTGCGCTGGGACCCGGCCACCGCGCAGCGCCGCATGGAGGACCTGCTCACCAAGACCTACACCGGGGGCGCCAAGGTCGCCGGCGTCCTTTCGCCGTACGACGGCCTGTCGATCGGCATCCTCTCGGCGCTGAAGAGCAACGGCTACGGCACCGCCGGCCAGCCGTACCCGATCGTCACCGGGCAGGACGCCGAGGTCGCCTCGGTCAAGTCCATCATCGCCGGTGAGCAGTACTCGACGGTCTTCAAGGACACCCGCATCCTCGCCGACACCACGGTGAAGATGGCCGACGCGGTCCTCAAGGGCGGCAAGCCCGAGGTCAACAACACGACCGACTACGAGAACGGCAAGAAGGTCGTCCCGTCGTTCCTGCTGCAGCCGGTGACCGTCGACAAGGCCAACTACCAGAAGGAACTCGTCGACTCGGGCTACTACACGGCAGGTCAGCTGAAATGACCGAACTGCTCGGCATGCGCGGGATCACCAAGACCTTCCCCGGGGTCAAGGCGCTGTCGGACGTCACCCTCTCCGTGAACAGCGGCGAGATCCACGCGATCTGCGGGGAGAACGGCGCCGGGAAGTCCACCTTGATGAAGGTGCTTTCCGGCGTCTACCCGCACGGGACGTACGACGGTGAGATCCACTTCGACGGGCAGCGGTGTGAGTTCGGTTCGGTGCGCGACAGCGAGCGGCGCGGAATCGTGATCATCCACCAGGAGCTCGCGCTGTGCGGGCAGCTCTCGATAGCCGAGAACATCTTCCTCGGCAACGAACGCGGCAAGCGGGGCTGGATCGACTGGAACCGCACCAACCACGAGGCCGGCGCGCTGCTCAAGCGCGTCGGCCTCGCCGAAAACCCCACGCGGGCGGTGCAGGAACTCGGTGTCGGCAAGCAGCAGCTCGTCGAGATCGCCAAGGCACTGTCCAAAGAGGTCAAGCTGCTGATCCTCGACGAGCCCACCGCGGCGCTCAACGACGACGACTCGGCCCACCTGCTCGACCTGCTGCGCGGGCTGCGGGACGAGGGCGTCACGTGCGTGATCATCTCGCACAAGCTCGGCGAGGTGACGGCGATCGCCGACACCGTCACGATCCTGCGTGACGGCAAGACGATCGAGACGCTCGACGCGGCGGGGCTGACGGAAGAGCGCATCATCACCGGGATGGTCGGGCGCGACCTCGAGCACCGGTTCCCGCCCCGGGAGCCGGACATCGGCGAAGAGGTGCTGCGGATCGAGGACTGGACGGTGCACAGCCCCACCCAGGCCGGCCGGGTCGTCGTCGACCACGCGTCGCTTTCGCTGCGGCGCGGGGAGATCGTCGGCCTCGCCGGGTTGATGGGCGCCGGCCGCACCGAACTCGCGATGAGCGTGTTCGGCCGGTCATGGGGCAAGGACATCTCCGGGCGGATCCTCAAGCACGGCGAGGAGATCGACGTCCGGTCGGTGCGCGACGCCGTCCGCCACGGCATCGCCTACGCCACCGAGGACCGGAAGCGCTACGGGCTCAACCTGATCGAGGACATCCAGCGCAACGTGTCCGCGGCGGGACTGGGCAAGCTGGCCAAGCACGGCTGGGTCAACGAGCACGCCGAGCACGACACGGCCGTCGGGTTCCGCCGGGACCTGCGGATCAAGGCACCGACCGTGCGCAGCGTGACCGGGAAGCTTTCCGGCGGCAACCAGCAGAAGGTCGTGCTGGCCAAGTGGATCTTCACCGACCCGGACGTGCTGATCCTCGACGAGCCGACCCGCGGCATCGACGTCGGCGCGAAGTTCGAGATCTACACGATCATCAACGAGCTGGCCGCGCAGGGGAAGGCCGTGCTGGTCATCTCCTCCGAGCTGCCGGAACTGCTCGGGCTCTGCGACCGGATCTACGCGCTGTCGGCGGGACGGATCACCGGTGAAGCGACCCGCGAACAAGCGACCCAGGAACTGCTCATGCAGTACATGACCAAGGAACGGCAATGACCACGACCGAAGCGCGTCCCGACGCGCCCCCGGCCGAGCGCTCCGCCCGGCGGATCTCGATCAACCCGCGCCAGAGCGGCATCTACGTCGCGTTCGCGCTGATCGTCGTGTTGTTCGAGGTGCTCACCGGCGGTGCGCTGCTGGAACCGCAGAACATCTCCAACATCATCGTGCAGAACTCCTACGTGCTGATCCTCGCGATCGGGATGATCCTCGTGATCATCTCCGGGCACATCGACCTGTCCGCCGGGTCGGTCGTCGCGATGACCGGCGCGGTGTCGGCGGTGCTGATGGTGAACTGGCAGCTGCCGTGGTTCTGGGCGGTGCTGATCACCCTCGTCGTCGGCGCGGTGATCGGCGCGTGGCAGGGTTACTGGGTCGCCTACTTCGGGATCCCGGCGTTCATCGTGACGCTGGCCGGGATGCTGGCGTTCCGGGCGCTGACCCTGACGGTGCTGGGCAACCAGGGCATCGGCCCGTTCCCGGACGCGATCCGCACGCTGTCCAACGGCTTCACCGACGGCTACCTGGGCAACATCGGCCTCGGCCCGCTCGGCGGCGCCGACCTGGTGTCGCTGCTCGCCGGCGTCGTCGCGGTGGCCGGGATCGCGTTCACCCAGTGGCGCAAGCGCTCGGCGCGCCTGGGCTACGGCCAGGACGTCGACCCGCTCGGCATCTTCGTGCTGAAGATCGCCGGGATCGCGGTGCTGGTGCTCGCCCTGGTGGTGCAGCTGGCGCGGTTCAAGAACCTGCCGTGGGTGCTGATCCTGCTGGCGGTGCTCGTGCTCGGCTACTCGCTGGTGGCGGGCAAGTCGGTGTTCGGAAGGCACATCTACGCCGTCGGCGGCAACCTGCAGGCCGCGACCCTGTCCGGGGTCAAGGTCAAGTCGGTGACGTTCTGGATCTTCGTCAACATGGGCGTGCTGGCGGCCCTGGCCGGGATCATCTTCGCGGGCCGGCTCAACCAGGCGGGCCCGACAGCCGGCGTCAACTTCGAGCTGGACGCGATCGCGGCGGCGTTCATCGGCGGCGCGGCGGTCCAGGGCGGCGTGGGCAAGGTCGTCGGGGCGATCACCGGCGGCCTGATCATGGCCGTGATCAACAACGGCATGTCCCTGATCGGCGCGCCGAGCGAGCGGGTGATGCTGGTGAAGGGCGTCGTGCTGCTGGCAGCGGTGGCGTACGACATCTGGACGAAACGCCGCGCGGCTTCCTAGTCGACGACGTCGAAAGGGGCTTTCCCGTTCGACGGGAAAGCCCCTTTCTTTTTCGAAGTTCTCGAATTGCTTGACCGGGTGGTAACGGGACGGTCATAGTGCTGGTGATTCCCTCACCAGTGGAGGACATTCCCATGCACAAAGCCGTGCGTTCCCTTGTGGTTTCCTTGACCGTGGCCGCTTCCGTGGTCACCTCGGCCGGTGTCGCCACGGCGGCGACGTGGTCGTCCTCGGACAAATGGGCGACCTGGTCCAACGGCGGGTACACCGTCCGCAACGACGTCTGGGGCAGCGGTGCCGGCCCGCAGACCATCTGGGCGAATTCGTATTCGAACTTCGGGGTCTGGTCCGACCAGCCGAACACCGGCGGGGTGAAGACGTACCCGCATTCGGCGAAGAACGTCGGCAAGAAGCTCAGCGCGCTGAGCCGGGTCTCCAGCAGTTTCTCCGTGACGCGCCCGGGAAGCGGCGCTTACGAGACCGCCTACGACATCTGGGCCGACAACAACGCCTACGAAACCATGCTGTGGATGAACAAGCAGGGCGCGGTGGGCCCGCTCGGCAGCAAGCAGGCCACCGCGACCGTCGGCGGCCACACCTGGGACGTCTACAAGGGATCGAACGGCTCGAACGCGGTGTTCTCGTTCGTCCGGACGTCGAACACGAACGCGGGCACGGTCGACGTCCTGGCGGTGCTGAACTGGATCCGCGCCCGCGGGTGGTTCGGCGACGTGACGCTGGGCGAAGTCCAGTTCGGCTTCGAGATCACCTCGTCCGCCGGTGGACTGGACTTCGCCGCGAACAGCTATTCGGTCACCAGTTCCTGACCGCGAAGTCCGCGAATGTCGCATTGAGGGACTTCAAGTCCCTCAATGCGACATTCACGGCTTTTCCTACTGCTTGCAGCGCTGGCCGGTGTTGATGCACTTGACGACCTGGTTCATCAGCCGCTGGCCCATGACGTTGGCGAAGTCGTCGTGGTCCGAGCGCGGGTTGTGGCTCTCCTGCGGGAAGGCGTCCACTTTGTACTGGCCCTTGACCTGGATATCGTGCGGGATGTCGTAGACCAGCTTGATGACCAGCTGCGGCACGTTCTTGAACCCCTGCGGGCACTTGCCCTGCTGGTCGGCGAACACGATGTGCGTGCGGTGGTTCGCGCTGTCGATGTTCTTGCCGTCCCAGCAGTTCGGGAAGGCGTGGATGCGCTCGACCTTGCTGTTCGCCGGGCAGATCGGGTAGTGGTCGGTGAGCCGGTCCTCGAAGCCGGTGCAGGTCCAGCTGGGCCGGGCGTTGGCCGGGCCGTTGGTGCTCTGCTTGGCGTCGCCGTAGAGGATGCGGAGGAACTGCGGCATCGCGACGACCTTGCTCGCGCCGCCGCTGGTGAACGTGATCGTCGCCGAACGGACGCGCTGGATCTCGCCGTCGTTGCCGGCGACCTCGTTCTGGTCGTTGACGCCGGGCAGCTCGGCGGGCTGGCCGGTGCTGTTCTGGCCGCCGTTGTCGAGGCCGCCCTGGCCGTTCTGCTTGAGCACGCACGCCGCGAGCCCACCGAGGTTCGTCGGCTTCGCCGCCCGGCGGCCGATCGCGATGGCGATCCGGTCGATCGTCGCGGCGCGCTTGTCCTTCAGCGGGCCGACCACGGCGTTCTGGATGTCCTGCGGGGTCTTCAGGTCGCCGTTGGCGATGCGGGCGTTCGCTTCGTCGATCTGCTTGTCGAGCAGGTCGAGGTTGCGGTCCACCTCGTCCATCGCCTGGTCCGGGACGTCGGGGAGCTTGCTCGCGACGTCCGGGCAGTCGACCTGGCTGCTCGCCTTGTCCTTCGCGCTGCCGGTGCGGTCGGGCTGCGTGGCGGGCGGGTTTTCGTCCTCTTCGCCGGTGTCGATGCGGACCACGGGCCAGAAGTAGGCGGACTTGTCGCCGTTCTTGCACGTCGTGCCGGCCTTGGCCAGGCTCTTGTTGTTCGAATCTGCGTTCGTCGAAAGGTTGCCGACGTAGTCGTGCAGGTGCTGGGCGCCGTTCTTGACGCCGGGCTGCGCGATGAAGTTGTCGGGGTTGAAGTGCTGGTTCTCGTTGCGCCCGCAGTCCACGGTGAACGTGCCGCGCGCGCCCTTCTGCTGCAGCGCTCTGTTCACGTTAACACCGGCCGGGACCTTGGCGATGTCGAGGAAGAACGACTCGTCGGCGGGGTCCGCGCTGGCCTCGCCGGTACGCCCGGCGGTGGTCGCGACGACGATGCCGCCGACGGCGAGCGCGAGGGCGAGGCCGCCGGTCGCGATCTTGGTGCGGCGGGTGATGCGATGTCTGCCCGTGGCGGGGGAGGTTTTCCGGGGCATGGTCACCTTCTTCGGTTTTCCGGGCACGACGGGGTACGGCTGCGTGCCCGCGGGGGAGACGCGCGGAACCCGGGGAGTGGCACCGCGGCCGCGGAGGGTCGGGGGACCGCGCCCGGTGTCACTGGTTCCGGCACTGGCTGAAACGGCTCCGGCGCGAGCCCGGTTCAGCGGCGCCTTTTCGCGTTATCGTTTCGTTATTTATGGAAAGTGAAGGAAGTTCACGTCCATCGATGTGATCGTTAACATCGGCTCATGCCCGTGGACGACGCAGGTCCCCTCCGCACGCGAGCCCGGCAGCACCGGGGCACGCTCGGGGTGATCGCCACGGGAACCGCCGCGTCGGGCCCGGTCCTGAACGGCCTGCGCGCGGCCGCGCGCGAACACGGGTACGCCCTCGTCGTCTTCAGCGTGCCCGGCCGCGGCCGCTCGGCGGTCCCGGCCGCGGTGGCCGGCCTGCGGCTGCAGGGCGTGGCGGGGATCATCCTGCTCGACCCGCACCTGTTCGCCGAGCACCCGCCGGTCGTCGGCGTCCCGCTCGTCCCGGCCGCGGCGGCCGACCAGTACGACGGCGCCAGACGGGCCACCGAGCACCTCCTCGACCTCGGCCACCCGACGGTCTGGCACGTCGGCGGCCCGGAGGACGCGCCGATCGCCCGCGCCCGCGAACGCGGCTGGCGCGAGACCCTGGAACGGCACGGCGCGGACGTGCCGCCGGTGGTCCGCGGCGACTGGTCGGCCCGGTCCGGATACCGGGCCGGGCAGTCGCTCGCCGTCGAAGTCCGGATGTGCGCGGTGTTCACGGCCAACGACCACATGGCCCTCGGACTGCTCGCGGCGTTCACCGAAGCGGGCGTGCGGGTCCCGCGCGACGCCCACGTGGTCGGCTTCGACGACGTCCCCGAGGCGGCCTACTTCCCGCCCCCGCTGACGACCGTCCGCCAGGACTTCGTCGCCGCCGGCCGGCAGACGCTGGTGGTGCTCGCCGCCGCGATGGACGGCGTGGTACCGCTGCCGCGCACGACAGTGGACGCCGAGCTGGTGGTCCGGGAAAGCAGCCGGCCGACCCGGTCGTGAGTGGTACCGCTAGAGCGTCAGGCGGTTCCCGAGTTCGCGGACGTGGTCCGCGGTGCCGCAGCCGAGGTCCAGCTGGCGGCGGCGCTCCGCCACGAACGCGCGGCCCAGGCCGGTGCGGTCCGATGTGGACATCGTGCGGCGCAGCTCGTTCAGCAGCCCGCGTTCCTCGCCGCGGACGTGCGCGTCCACGACGTTCTCCAAACGCGGCAACGCCTTCTCGAAGTCATCGGTTTCGAGGACGGCCAAGAGGTCGTCGGCGAAGGGATCCCCTGCGGAGTCCGGGCGGACGATCCGCTCGGTCGCCGTCGCGTGGGCGACCAGCAGGGCCGCCAGCTCCGCGACCAGGGCCGGGCGGTCGGCCTCGGTGTTGCGCAGGTCCCGGAACAGCTGCTCGAACCGGCGGTGGTCGGCCAGCAGCACTTCGACCAGGTCGGACCCCGGCGCGACCGCGGCCGGACCGGGACGCATCCAGCCGAACGTCAGCTCCACGGCCTGGCGCCAGTGCGCGTACTCGGAGTCGCGGCGGGCCGGCTCCATCGCGGGCAGCCACTGCCCGGCGCGGTGCCAGTTGCGCCGCAGCCCCTCCAGGTCCGGCCAGTACCCGACCGACAGCCCGGCCGCGTACGCGGCGCCGAGCGACACCGTCTCCGCGACCATCGGGCGGACCACCGGCACGTCGAGGACGTCCGCGACGAACTGCATGAGCAGGTTGTCGGCGGTCATCCCGCCGTCGACCTTGAGCGTCTTCAGCGCCAGGCCCGAGTCGGCGTTCATCGCGTCGACGACCTCGCGGGTCTGCCAGCCGGTCGCCTCCAGCACCGCCCGCGCCAGGTGGCCCTTCGTGATGTACGACGTCAGCCCGGCGATCACCCCGCGGGCCTCGCTGTGCCAGTGCGGCGCGAACAGCCCGGAGAACGCGGGCACGATGTAGCAGCCGCCGTTGTCCTCGACCGTCCGGGCCAGCGTCTCGATCTCGGGGGCGCTGCCGATCAGCTCGAGGCCGTCGCGGAACCACTGGACCAGCGACCCGGTGACGGCGATCGAGCCTTCCAGCGCGTACACCGCGGGCTCGTCGCCGATCTTGAACCCCACCGTGGTGAGCATGCCGTGGGTGGACAGCACCGGCGTCGAACCGGTGTTGAGCAGCAGGAAGCTGCCGGTGCCGTACGTGCACTTCGCCTCACCGGGCGCGAAGCACGTCTGGCCGAACAGCGCGGCCTGCTGGTCGCCGAGCGCCGCCGCGATCCGGATGCCGGGCACCACGCGGCTCGTGGTGCCGTAGACCTCTGTCGACGAGCGGATCTCCGGCAGCATCGCGCGTGGGACGTCGAAGAAGTCGAGGAGCTCGTCGTCCCAGTTCAGGGTGCGCAGGTTCATCAGCATGGTGCGCGAGGCGTTGGTGACGTCGGTGATGTGCACACCGCCTTCGGCGCCGCCGGTGAGGTTCCAGATCAGCCAGCTCTCGACGGTGCCGAAGAGGACGTCCCCGCGCTCGGCGCGTTCGCGCAGGCCGGGCGTGCGTTCGAGCAGCCAGCGCACGCGCGGTGCGGAGAAGTACGTCGCCAGCGGGAGGCCGCACAGCTGCCGGACGCGGTCGGCGCCGGGTTCGCGGGCCAGCTGTTCGAGCATGGCGTCGGTGCGGGTGTCCTGCCAGACGATGGCCCGCCCGATCGGGTTGCCGGTGTGCCGGTCCCAGAGGACGGTGGTTTCGCGCTGGTTGGCGATCCCGAGGCCGACGACCTGCTCCGCGGTGGCGCCGGCGTCGGCCAGGGCCTGCGGCACGATCCGCGCGACGTTCCGCCAGATCTCGACGGCGTCGTGCTCCACCC
The DNA here is from genome assembly GCF_040682775.1 of Amycolatopsis sp. NPDC051106. Lineage (NCBI taxonomy): Bacteria > Bacillati > Actinomycetota > Actinomycetes > Pseudonocardiales > Pseudonocardiaceae > Amycolatopsis > Amycolatopsis sp. NPDC051106. The sequence continues at coordinate 22,967 of NZ_JBFBBQ010000024.1, forward strand.
AGCCGGGCCGCGGGAAGTGCTGCTGGTGTTCCCGCTGCACGACCGAGACGAGCCGGCCGCGCGCGTCGAACAGGATGCACCGGGTGGAGGTGGTGCCCTGGTCGATGGACATCACGTACCGCTGGACCACGTACTCACCTTCCTCAGGCCGGCGATGTCGACGGTCGGCGGCGAGAGCGGCGGCCGGGTGCGCTCGGCGCGAGGGCGAACGGGGTGCTCGAGCCGAGGGGCGTCGTCGGGCACCCGCACCTCCCTCACCATCGGGACGCGCCCAGGTCGCGGGACACCGCGCGGGCCGCGTCGCGGACGTGACCCAGCAACCTCGCGTTCGGGCCACCGTCCGGCTCGCAGATGCGCTCCACCGCGCCGAACACACCGATCGCGCCCACCACGATGCCGCCGTGGCCGCGGATCGGGGCCGCTATCCCCGCCTCGCCCGAGATCATCTCGCCGTTCTCCACCGCCCAGCCTGCCTCGCGTACCTTCGCACACGCGCGCTTGATCGCCGTTTGGGTGACCAGCGTGCGGCGCGTGTACGGCTCCGGCGTGGCCTTCAACGTCGTGTCGTAGGCCAGCAGGACCTTCCCCAGCGCCGTCGCGTGCAGGGGCAGCAGGGTGCCGACGTCCAGGGTCTGCAGGCTGTCGTCCGGGCGGAACACGTGGTGCACGACCAGCACCCGGCCCTCCAGGGGCGCGCCGATCCGGACCGCTTCGCCGCTGCGGGACGCCAGCGCGTCGGCCCAGTTGATCGCGCGGGAGCGCAGCTCGTTGACGTCCAGGTAGCTGGTGCCCAGGTGCAGCAGCGTGGCCCCGAGCTGGTACTTGCCCGTGTCGCGGTCCTGCTCGACGAACCCGACGCCCTGCAGCGTCCGCAGGATGCCGTGCGCCGTCCCCTTCGCCAGTTCGAGGGACTCGGCGATCTCGCCGACCCCGAGTCGGCCCGAGCCGCGCGCCAGCAGCTTGAGGATGGCAGCGGCGCGCTCGATGGACTGGATCGGACCCGGCACGTCCGCGACCCTAGCCCGACCGGCTCCGATTCGACAATGTCGAACATCGTCTCCGCGCGTTCGACAATGCCGACCCGGTCGCGTTGACCGGGTGTTTTCCCGAACCTAGCTTTCACTCACCAGGGGGAAGAACGGTCCTTTGTGGAGGAAGCAATGGTGCGAAACCTCAAGGCCCGCGGACTCGCCGGCGAGATGGCCGCCGAGTTCGTGGGGACGATGATCCTCATCCTGTTCGGGTGCGGGGTGGTGGCGCAGGTCGTCGCCGCGGGCATCGGGGACCACGACAGCATCGCCTGGGCCTGGGGACTCGGCGTCACGCTCGGCGTCTACGTCGCTTCGCGGATCAGCGGCGCGCACCTGAACCCCGCCGTGACCATCGCGCTGGCGGTGTTCAAGGGCTTCGAGTGGCGCAAGGTCGCCCCCTACGCCCTGGCGCAGACCGCCGGCGCGTTCCTCGCCGCGCTGCTCGTGCGCTGGAACTACACCGAGGTGCTCAACGCCAAGGACCCCGGCCTCACGATCAAGACCCAGGGCGTGTTCTCCACCCTTCCGGGTAACGGGACGCTCCCGGTGGGTGACTGGGGTGCCTTCCGCGACCAGATCATCGGCACCGCGATCCTGCTGATCGTCCTGTTCGCCATCACCGACCTGCGCAACACCTCGCCGGGCGCGAACCTGGCCCCGGTCGTCGTCGGCTTCCTCGTCGTCGCCATCGGCATGGCCTGGGGCACCAACGCCGGCTACGCGATCAACCCCGCCCGCGACTTCGGACCGCGCCTGGCCTCCTGGCTGACCGGCTACGACACGGCGTGGTCCGACCAGTACGGCTTCCCCTACTGGTGGATCCCGATCGTGGGCCCGATCATCGGCGCCCTCGTCGGCGGCGCGATCTACAAGTACCTGATCGAGCGCTTCCTGCCCGCCGGGGACCCGCTGGACGCCATGCCCGCCAAGGACCTCGAGACCGCCGCCTGAGAAGGAGCACGACCATGCCGGACTTCGTCGGTGCCGTCGACCAGGGCACCACCAGCACCCGCTTCATGATCTTCGACCACGGCGGCAACGAGATCGCCCGCCACCAGCTCGAGCACGAGCAGATCCTGCCCAAGCCCGGCTGGGTCGAGCACGACGCCACCGAGATCTGGGAACGCACCCGCTCGGTCATCGCGACCGCGCTGAACAAGGCCAACCTGACCGCCGGCGACCTCGCCGCGCTCGGCATCACCAACCAGCGCGAGACCACCGTCGTGTGGAACCGCCGCACCGGCCGCCCGTACCACAACGCGATCGTCTGGCAGGACACCCGCACCGACCGGATCGCCTCGGCGCTGGAGCGCTCCGGGAAAGGCGACGTCATCCGCCGCAAGGCCGGCCTCCCGCCCGCGACGTACTTCTCCGGCGGCAAGCTGCAGTGGATCCTCGAGAACGTCGACGGCGTGCGCGAGGACGCCGAAAAGGGCGACGCCCTCTTCGGCACCACCGACTCGTGGCTCATCTGGAACCTCACCGGCGGCCCGGACGGCGGCGTCCACGTCACCGACCCGACCAACGCCTCGCGCACCATGCTGATGGACCTCGAAACCCTCGACTGGGACGACGAGCTGTTGTCGTTCTTCGGCGTCCCGCGGCAGATGCTGCCCGCGATCCGGCCGTCGTCGAACCCCGGCTTCTTCGGCACGACCCGGGCGGACGGCCCGCTCGGCGGCGAGGTCGCGCTCACCGGCGTCCTCGGCGACCAGCAGGCGGCGACCGTCGGGCAGGTCTGCTTCCGGCCCGGCGAGGCCAAGAACACCTACGGCACCGGCAACTTCCTGCTGCTCAACACCGGGCACGAGCTGGTCCGCTCGAAGCACGGCCTGCTGACGACGCTGTGCTACCAGTTCGGCGCCGAGAAGCCCGTCTACGCGCTGGAGGGGTCGATCGCCGTCACCGGGTCGGCCGTGCAGTGGCTGCGCGACCAGCTCGGCATCATCAGTGGTGCGTCGCAGAGCGAAAGCCTGGCCCGCCAGGTCGAGGACAACGGCGGCGTCTACTTCGTCCCGGCGTTCTCCGGCCTGTTCGCGCCGTACTGGCGCTCGGACGCCCGCGGCGCGATCGTCGGGCTCACCCGCGCCACGACCAACGCTCATCTCGCGCGGGCCACCCTGGAAGCGATCTGCTACCAGACCCGCGACGTCGTCGAGGCCATGCAGAACGACTCCGGCGTCACGCTCGACGTGCTGCGCGTGGACGGCGGCGTCACCGCCAACGAGCTGTGCATGCAGCTGCAGGCGGACATCCTCGGCGTCCCGGTGTCGAAGCCGGTCGTCGCCGAGACCACCGCGCTCGGCGCCGCCTACGCGGCCGGGCTGGCCGTCGGCTTCTGGCGGTCGACCGACGAGCTCGAGCAGAACTGGAACGAGGACAAGCGCTGGCAGCCGTCGTGGACGGAAGAGCAGCGCGCCGAGGGCTACGCGGGCTGGCAGAAGGCCGTCGGCCGGACGCTCGACTGGGTGGACGTGGAGTGATGATGAGGAGGAGCACCGTGACAGCACTTTCCCCGCAGTACCGCGCGGACGCACTGCGGAAGCTGGTGCGCGAAGAGGTCGACGTCCTGGTGGTCGGCGGGGGAGTGACCGGCGCCGGCGTCGCGCTCGACGCGGCTTCGCGCGGGTTGTCCGTCGCGCTGGTCGAGGCCCGCGACTTCGCCGCCGGCACGTCCAGCCGGTCGTCCAAGCTGATCCACGGCGGCCTGCGCTACCTGGAGCAGCTGGACTTCAAGCTGGTGCGCGAAGCGCTCAAGGAACGCGGGCTGCTGCTGCAGAAGCTGGCCCCGCACCTGGTGCGGCCGGTGAAGTTCCTGGTGCCGCTGAAGCACCGGGTGTGGGAGCGCGGCTACATCGGCGCCGGCGTCACGCTGTACGACACGCTCGGCGGCGCCCGCGCGCTGCCGCGGCACCGGCACCTGTCCAAGCGCGGTGCCGCCAAGGTGGCGCCCGGCCTGGCGGACGACGCGCTGATCGGCGCGATCCAGTACTACGACGCCCAGGTCGACGACGCCCGCCACACGATGACCATCGCGCGGACGGCCGCCGAGCAGGGCGCTTCGGTGCTGACGCGGGCCCGCGTGACGTCGCTGCTCCGCGACGGCGAGCGCGTGGTCGGGGCGAAGGTCCTCGACCGCGAGAGCGGCGCCGAGATCGAGGTGCGCGCTCGCACCGTGGTGGCGGCGACCGGCGTCTGGAGCGACGACATGGCGGAGGCGGCCGGGATCCCCGCGCCGTTCACCGTGCGCGCGTCGAAGGGCATCCACCTGGTGGTGCCGCGGGAGAAGATCGACCTCGACACCGGGCTGATCCTGCGCACCGAGAAGAGCGTGCTGTTCGTCATCCCGTGGGGCAAGCACTGGCTCGTCGGCACCACCGACACGGAGTGGGACCTCGACCGCGAGCACCCGGCGGCGAGCCGCGCGGACGTCGACTACGTGCTGGAGCACCTCAACGCCGTGCTCCGGACGCCGGTGACGCACGACGACATCGAGGGCGTCTACGCGGGACTGCGTCCGCTGCTGGCGGCGAAGGCGGCCGCGACGACGAAGCTGTCGCGGGAGCACGCGGTGGCGCACCCGGTGCCGGGCCTGGTGATCGTGGCCGGCGGCAAGTACACGACGTACCGGGTGATGGCCTCGGACACCGTCGACGTCGTGGTCGAGGAACTCGGCCGGCCCGCGCCGCCGTCGTGGACCGACCGGCTGCCGATCGTGGGCGCCGAGGGGTACCACGAGCTGTGGGCCGACCGCGGTTCGGTCGCTTCGAAGACGGGGCTGCCGCTGCCGCGGGTCGAGCACCTGCTGCAGCGGTACGGCACGCGGATCTGGAACCTCGTTTCCCTGATCGAGGACCAGCCCGCGCTCGGTGAGCCGATCACGGAGACGTCGGAATACCTTCGCGTGGAAGCCGTCTACGCGGTTTCGCACGAGGGCGCGCTGCACCTCGAGGACGTCCTGACCCGGCGGACGCGGATCTCGATCGAGGAACGCGACCGCGGCGTGGCGGCGGCCCCGGTGGTCGCCGGGCTGATCGCCCCGCTGCTGGGCTGGGATTCCCACCGCACGGACCGCGAGGTGGCGAACTACCTGGCGCGGGTCGAGGCGGAGCGCTCGGCGCAGGAGGCCCCGGACGACGAGGCGGCGAACGCCACCCGCCTCGCGGCCCCGGCGCTCCTACCGAGCTGATCCGGCGTGCTCACGGAGCGGGGACGCACCCCAGCTCCGTGAGCACGTAGCGGGCGTTGGCCGAGATCACCGGGTTCGTGTGCCGGTAATACGGCAGCTGGATCACCGCCATCGACAGCGCGCGGCCGCGGCCCCGCGCCCACGTCGCGTCGTCGGCGCCGATGTGGTCGCGGAACACCTCTCGCGCGGTCCCGGACAGCAGGTTCCACGCGGGGATCAGGTCGCACGCCGGATCGCCGACCCCGGCGGTGGCCCAGTCGAGGACACCGCTCAGGCGGCCATCGCGCAGCAGGAGATTGCTCGGCATCAGGTCCGCGTGCACCCAGCTCGGCGGCCCGGTCCACGGTGGAGCATCGAGCGCCGCCGCCCAGCAGGCGAGGGCCGCCGCCGCGTCGAACGGCTCGTCGGTGCGGCTCAGCTCCTCGATCGCCCGGCGGGTGGCCGTGTCCACTGTGGACAGCGGCTGTCCGCGGAAGGCCGGAGGACCGTCCGCCTGGCGCGCCCGCAGTGCGCACACGAACTCCGCCAGGTCGCGGGCCGGTGCGTCCCGGCCTTCGAGCGCCGGTTCGCCGTCGAGCCAGCCGTGCACCGCCCACGGCCACGGATACCCCTCGGCCGGTTCGCCCACGGCGACGACGGCCGGGACCGCCACCGGCAACCCGTCGAGCGCGGTGAGGGCCCGAGCTTCCTTCGTGATGTCTCCGGCGCCGCCCGCGGTCAGCGGGAGCCGGACCGTCAGGTCGTCACCCAAGCGGTACACGGCGTTGACCGTGCCGCCGGAGGCCAGGGGAGCGACCGGCAGGCCGGCCCACGCCGGGAACTGCCCGCACACCAGCCGCCCGACGAGGTCGGTGTCGATGGCGTGCTCGTCGGCGTGCATCCGGCCCATGTGATCACCGAACCACGCACGTCAACGGGGTTTCCGTGACCCCGGGCACCCCGGATTGCACGACGATGCATGGGCGTGCATAATCATTCGCATGTCCAAGGTGCTCACTTCCCTGCCCGTCGGCGAGCGTGTCGGTATCGCCTTCTCCGGTGGCCTCGACACTTCCGTAGCGGTCGCGTGGATGCGCGACAAAGGCGCGGTCCCCTGCACCTACACCGCCGACATCGGCCAGTACGACGAGCCCGACATCGACTCGGTGCCCGGGCGGGCCGGCCAGTACGGCGCCGAGATCGCGCGGCTGGTCGACTGCAAGGAAGCCCTCGTGGAAGAGGGGCTCGCGGCGCTGACGTGCGGCGCGTTCCACATCCGCACCGGCGGCCGCAGCTACTTCAACACCACGCCGCTCGGCCGCGCGGTCACCGGCACGCTGCTGGTGCGCGCCATGCTCGAGGACGACGTCCAGATCTGGGGCGACGGCTCCACCTACAAGGGCAACGACATCGAGCGGTTCTACCGCTACGGCTTGCTGGCCAACCCTTCCCTGCGCGTCTACAAGCCGTGGCTCGACGCGGACTTCGTCACCGAACTCGGTGGCCGCAAGGAAATGTCGGAGTGGCTGCTGGCCCACGACCTGCCCTACCGCGACAGCACCGAGAAGGCCTACTCGACCGACGCCAACATCTGGGGCGCCACGCACGAGGCCAAGTCGCTGGAGCACCTGGACACCGGCATCGAGATCGTCAAGCCCATCATGGGCGTGGCGTTCTGGGACCCCGAGGTCGAGATCGCGGCCGAGGACGTGACGGTCGGCTTCGAGCAGGGCCGGCCGGTGACGATCAACGGCAAGGAGTTCGCCTCCGCCGTCGACCTGGTGCTGGAGGCCAACGCCATCGGCGGCCGCCACGGCCTGGGCATGTCCGACCAGATCGAGAACCGGATCATCGAGGCCAAGAGCCGCGGCATCTACGAGGCCCCGGGCATGGCGCTGCTGCACGCGGCCTACGAGCGGCTCGTCAACGCCATCCACAACGAGGACACCCTCGCCAGCTACCACAACCACGGGCGGCAGCTCGGCCGCCTGATGTACGAAGGCCGCTGGCTGGACCCGCAGGCGATGATGCTGCGCGAGTCGCTGCAGCGCTGGGTCGGCACCGCGATCACCGGCGAAGTCACGCTGCGGCTGCGCCGCGGCGAGGACTACTCCATCCTGGACACCACGGGCCCGGCGTTCAGCTACCACCCGGACAAGCTGTCGATGGAGCGGACCGAGGACTCGGCGTTCGGCCCGGTCGACCGGATCGGCCAGCTGACCATGCGCAACCTCGACATCGCGGACTCGCGGGCCAAGCTCGAGCAGTACGCGAGCCTCGGCATGGTCGGCGGCAACTCGCACCCGAAGCTGATCGGCGCGGCCCAGGCGGCCTCGACCGGCCTGATCGGCGCGATGCCCGAGGGCGGCGCCGAGGTGATCGCTTCGCGCGGCAAGACCGATGACGTCGAGCTGCTCGACAACGCCGCGATGGAGTTCGGCACCGACTGACCCCGCGTCAAAGCCTCTGAAGGCCACCATGAGGGCATCCAGTGCCCTCATGGTGGCCTTCAGAGGCTTGCGTCAGTCAGCGAGAGCCAGCAGGGCCTCCGGCTCCGAGGCCACCGGCTCTTCGGTGACCGGCTGCTTGCGGGCGACCAGGCCGCTGATCGCGATCAGCAACCCCAGCACCGCGATGCCGGTGACCACGCTCAACGCCGGCGTCAACCCGGTGAGCAGCGCCGCCGGGGAGGCCTCACGGCCGCCGTTGGCGGTCAGGACCGCCGTCACCACCGCGAGCCCGATCGCGCCGCCCACCTGCAGCGACGTGTTCAGCAGGCCGCCCGCGAGCCCCTGCTCGCTGTCCGCGATCCCGGCCGTGGCCTGGATGTTGAGCGAGGAGAACGCCAGCGTGAAGCCGATGCCGAGCAGGATCATGCTGGGCAGCACGAACGCCGCGTACCCCGAGTGCTCGTCCACCCGCAGGAACAGCGTGTAGCCGATGACGTGCGCGACAACGCCGGCGAAGATCGTGCGCGGGGTGCCGATCCGGTCGATCAGCGGCTCGATGCGCGGCGAGCCGAACGCCACGATCAGCGCCGCCGGCAGGAAGCCGAGCGCTGTCTGCAGCGCCGACCAGCCGAGCACCCGCTGCAGGTACAGCATCACGACGAACTGGAACCCGATGTACGCGCCGAAGAACAGCGCGCCGCCGAGGTTCGCGCGGGCCAGCGGGCCGGCGCGGAGGATGCCCAGGCGCAGCAGCGGGTGGGGACTGCGCTTCTCGATGACCACGAACGTCACGAGCAGGGCGAGCGCGACGGCGAACGTGATCAGCGTGCGCGGCGCGGCCCAGCCGACCTCGGGCGCCTCGACGACGCCGAAGACCAGCAGCAGCGAGCCGGCGGCGCCGGTGATGGCGCCCGGGAAGTCGTAGCCGCGGCCTTCTTCCCGCCGATAGGCCGGGATCAGCTTCCACGCGGCGGCGAACGCGACCAGGGCGATCGGCGCGGGCAGCAGGAACGTCCAGCGCCAGCCGACCTCGGTCAGCAGGCCGGAGAACACGAGCCCGGCGGAGTACCCGCTCGCCCCGAACACGGCGAAGATGCTGATCGCCTTGTTGCGGGCCGGGCCCTCCTGGAACGTCGTGGTGATGATGGACAGCGCCGCCGGGGCGGTGAACGCGGCGGCCAGGCCCTTGATGAAGCGGCTCGCGATGAGCAGCGCGCCGTCGTCGACGAGCCCGCCGAGCAGCGAGGCCAGCGCGAACACGGCGACGGCGACGAGGAACACGCGGCGGCGGCCGAGCAGGTCGGCGGTGCGCCCGCCGAGCAGCAGCAGCCCGCCGTAGCCCAGGACGTAGCCGCTGACGACCCATTGCAGCGCGTTGGTGGACAGGCCGAGGTCGGCCTGGATGGCGGGGAGCGCGACCCCGACCATCGACACGTCGAGCGCGTCGAGACCGATGACGATCGAAACGGTGAGCAGGACACCCCAGAGACGTGCGTCCCACCGGGTCGAGGTGGTGGACAAGGACACGGAAGAACTCATGTCGGCGACAGTACATGCACACGCATCTAATGTCTAAGCATTTAATGCGTTTGCATCTGATGCCCGTGCATGCTAAGTTGGCCGCCGTGAGCGACGTCGCCGAGCAGGGCCTGGTCCAGGAGTGGCACGAGTTGCTGGCCCGCTACTCGGCCGTGTTCACCACGCTCGAGTGCCGCCTGCAGGAGCGCCACGGGATCGGCGCGAACGAGTTCGAGGCCCTGGAACGGCTCGCGACCTGCGACTTCAAGTGCCGCTCGGCCGACCTCACCGGAGCCATCCACCTCAGCCAGAGCGCCACCTCGCGGCTGGTCGCCCGCCTCGAGAAGGAGGGCCTGGTCGAGCGCGCGCTGTGCGAGGTGGACCGGCGCGGCATCTTCGTCACCCTCACCGACGCCGGCCGGGAGAAGTACCTCGCGGCCAAGCGGACGCACCGCGAAGTGCTCAGCGAGACCCTGCGCTGACGCGTCAGCCCACGGGCCCCTCGGCCGCCGTCACCTGGAGCTGCTGCTGGCCGCCGGCGGCGCTGGTGACCGTCAGGGTCAGCTTGTCGCCCGGGTGGTGGGTGTCCATCACGTTCGTCAGCGTCGTCGCCGAGTCGATCGCCGTGCCGTCGATGGCGGTGATCACGGCCCCCGCCGCGAGGCCCGCCTGCTGCGCCGGACCGCGGGCGACGACCTCGCGGACCTGGGCGCCCTGCCCCTGCGCGTCCGACACCGAGACGCCGATGAACGCCGTCTTGCCGATGTGGATCTTGTCCGACGCGGTGCCCGCGACGATCCGGTGCGCGATGTCGACGGCCTGGTTGATCGGGATGGCGAAGCCCTGACCACCGGCACCGCTGCGGCGGCCGTTGAGCTGGTACCCGGTGGACGCGGCGGTGTCGACGCCGATGACCTGCGCGTTCGCGTTGACGAGCGGGCCGCCGGAGTCGCCGGACTCGATGTTCGCGCGGACCTGGATCAGTCCGGTGAGCTGCTCGGACGAGCCGCTGGACTCGTCGGAGGCGGTGATCGACTGGTCCAGCGCGGTCACCGTGCCGGGCGCCGGGACGGGGTCGCCGCCGCGGCCGCCGGCGTTGCCGAGGCCGAGGATCTGGTCGCCCACGTTGACGGTGGACGAGTCGCCGATGCTCGCGGTGGGCAGGCCGGACGCGTCTTCGAGCTGCAGGACCGCGATGTCTTCGCTGCGGTCGTAGCCGACGACTTCCGCCTTGTACGTGTCCCCGGTGCCGATGCTGGTGACCTTGATGCTGGTCGCCCCGGCGACGACGTGGTTGTTCGTCAGCACCTCGCCGTCCGCGGTGAGCACGATGCCCGTGCCGGCCGCGGCGGCGCCCTGCAGGCCGAGCTCGGTGTTGATGTTGACGATGGCCGGGTTGACCTTCGCGGCGACGGCGTCGGCGTCGAGTGCCGTGGCCGACGCGCTGGGCTGCCCGGAGTAGCCGAAGTTCTGGTTGCCGCCGGCGGTGGAGCTGTTCGAGGCGGAGATGAAGTGCCCGATGCCGAGCCCGGCGACCACGGCGAGGGCGACCGCGACGACGGCGAAGGTCAGGGCCCGCAGCGGACGCCTGCGCGGCGGCTGCGGGACCGGCGGCGGGTAGCCGTAGCCGTGCGGGGCGCCCTCGTGGCCGTAGAAGCCCTGGGGCTGGGTGTACTGCGGCGGGTACGGGCGGCCCCACTGGTCACGGGCCTGGCCGTACGGCTGCTGCCCGTAGTACTGCTGGTCGTGGGGCTGCTGCCCGTAGTACTGCTGCCGGCCGTGGGACTGCTGGTCGTAGTAGCCCTGACCCTGCGGGTAGTCGCCCTGGCCGTAGCCGTACGGGTACTCGCCGCCGCCCCGCGGTCCTCGGTCGTACTCGCTCATGCACAGCTCCAGCCCTCGACAAGCCTCCGGCCGTTCCAGGAAACGCCTGGTTCCTGAGAATTTCCTGGCGCGCTTCCATGGAGTTGCTGTGGATGTACCCGAGGAGCCCGGCCGGCATGCCGACGTGATCGAAGTTACGCCGCGACCACCTGACGGGGGCTCATCGCCGGATCCGGTCCATGCCGGGGTCGACCAGCGGCTCGGCGGCCACGGTGGCCGCGACCCGGCGGCCGAAGTACTCGATCTCGACGCCGCTGCCGACGTCCGCCGACGCCGGGAGCCAGGCGTAGGCGATCGGCCGGCCGATCGTGTAGCCGTAGGCCGCGCTCGTGACGTAGCCCGAAGCGACCCCGTCGACGAACACCGGTTCCTTGCCCAGCACGACCGTGCGGCCGTCGTCGATCGTCAGGCACCGCAGCCGCCGTGACGCGGTGTCTTCACCGCGGCCTTCGATCGCCGCCCGTCCGAGGAACTCGCCCTTGGCCGGCCGCACCGCGAAGCCGACACCGGCCTCGTACGGGTCGTGCTCGGTCGTCATGTCGGTGCCCCACAGCCGGTAGCCCTTCTCCAGCCGCAGGCTGTTGAAGGCGGCTCGCCCGGCCGCGATGACGCCCAGCGACTGCCCGGCCGCCCACAGCGCGTCCCACAGCCGCAGGCCGTTGTCCGCGCTCGTGTAGATCTCCCAGCCGAGTTCGCCCACATAGGACAGTCGCATCGCGACGACCGGCACCCCGGCGATCCGCGCCTGGCGGGCCCGGAAGTACTTCAACCCGGTGTGCGAGAAGTCTTCCCGGCTCAGCGGCTGCACGAGGTCGCGCGCGAGCGGCCCCCAGACGCCGACGCAGCACGTCCCGCCCGTGATGTCGCGGATCTGCACCCCGGGAGGCGCGTGCTTCACGAGGTGGTCGACGTCGATGTTCCCGTTGATCCCGGCCTGGAAGCGCTCCGGTCCGAGCCGCGCCACCGTGACGTCGCTGCGGATGCCGCCCGCGTCGTCCAGCATCAACGTGTAGGTGACCGACCCGACGGATTTCTCCAGCTGGTTCGTGGTCAGTGACTGCAAGAACTCCAGTGACCCACTTCCGCTGACCTCCACGCGCTTCAGCGGCGTCATGTCGTACAGCGCCACACCGTTGCGCGTGTGCCACGCCTCGGCCGCCGCGATCGGCGAGTGGAACTGCGCCGACCACGCGTCCCGCGCCGGCGGGAGCCAGTCGTGCGGCAGCTTCTTCAGCAGCGGCGCGTTGGCCTCGAACCAGTGTGGCCGCTCCCAGCCCCCCGCCTCCAGGAACACCGCCCCCAGCTCGCGCTGCCGCACGTGGAACGGCGAAACGCGCAGGTCGCGCGGGGAAAGCTTGGGCTGCAACGGGTGCAGGATGTCGTAGACCTCGGCGAAGTTCTGCTGCGAAGTCTCGCTCACGTACGACGGCGCGAGCTGGACGTCCTCGAAGCGGTGGACGTCGACCTCGTGCAGGTCCGTCTCGGAATGCCCGTCGACCAGCAGCTCGGCGACGGCCTTGGCGATGCCCGCGGAGTGCGTCACCCACACCGCTTCGGCGAGCCAGAACCCGCGGACGTCGGCGGACTCCCCGACCAGCGACTGACCGTCCGGGGTGAACGAGAAGATCCCGTTGAAGCCCTCCTCGACCTTGGTCTGCCGCAGCGCGGGCAGGAGCAGCTTGCTCTCCTCCCACGACGGTGCGAAGTCGTCTTCGGTGAACGGCAGCATCGACGGCATCGCCGTCTCCGTCACCGAGGGGTCCAATGTGGACTCATCGACCGGCATCGGCCGGTGCGCGTAGGAGCCGATGCCGATCCGGTCGACGTGCTCGCGGAAGTACAGGTCCTGGTCCTGGTGGCGCAGGATCGGCAGGCTCGCTTCGACCTCCTCGGTGTTGCGCCCGACGAGCTCCGCGACCTGCCCGGTCTTCACGTACTGGTGGGCCAGGGGCAGCAACGGCACGTCCATGCCCACCATCGCGCCGATCTCCCGGCCCCAGAACCCCGCGCACGACACGACGACGTCCGCGGGGAAGTCGCCCTGGTCGGTCCGGACACCGGTGACCCGCCCGCCTTCCTGCAGGACGTCGGTGACACGCGTCGAGCCGACGAACCGGGCACCCCGCGAGGTGGCCCGCTCAGCGAGCACGGCCACCGCCTTCGCCGCCCGGGCCAGCCCGTCGGCCGGCGTGTGCAGTGCGCCGAAGACCTGCGAGCCGTCGAGCAGCGGCCAGCGCCGGACGCACTCGCCGGTGTCGATGAGGGAACCCGGGACGCCCCAGGACTGCGCCCAGCCGTGCTTGCGCTTGAGGTCCTCCCAGCGCGCCGGCGTCGTCGCGACCTCCATGCCGCCGACCTGGAGGAAGCAGTCCAGCTCCAGGAACTTCGAGACGGTGTACTTCGCGAACTCCGTCATCGTCTTGGACGCGTTCGTCTGGAACACCAGGCCGGGCGCGTGCGACGTCGACCCGCCGGTGCGCGGCAGCGGGCCCTGGTCGAGCACGGTGACGTCGGCCCAGCCGCGGGCGGTCAGCTCGTCGGCCAGGTTCGCGCCGACGATGCCGGCGCCGATGATCACGACTTTCGGTGCGGTCATGGCGAACTCCTTCTACCGGAATACGACGGTGCTGTTGCCGTTGAGCAGGACGCGGCGTTCGCAGTGCCACCGCACCGCGCGGGAGAGGGCGAGGGCTTCGGCGTCACGGCCGACGGTCACGAGCTCGCGCGGCGAGTGGGTGTGGTCGACGCGCTGGACCTCCTGCTCGATGATCGGGCCCTCGTCGAGGTCGGGCGTGACGTAGTGCGCGGTCGCGCCGACGTACTTCACGCCGCGGTCGTAGGCCTGGTGGTAGGGCTTGGCGCCCTTGAAGCCGGGCAGGAACGAGTGGTGGATGTTGATCGCGCGGCCTTCGAGCTTCTGGCACAGCTCGTTGGACAGCACCTGCATGTACCGGGCGAGCACCACCAGATCCGCGGCGTACTCCCCGACCAGGTCGAGCAGCCGCTGCTCGGCCTCCGGTTTGGTCTCCGCCGTGACGGGCACGTGCACGAACGGGACGCCGGCCGCCTCGGCCATCGGCCGCAGGTCTTCGTGGTTGGACACGACGACGGCGATGTCCGCGCCGAGGCTGCCCGCGCGCCAGCGGAACAGCAGGTCGTTGAGGCAGTGCCCGAACTTCGAGACCATCACGAGGATCCGCGGCGGCGTCCCGTCGGAGAACCCGAACTCCATCCCGAAGTCGCCGGCTACCGGGGCGAACGCCCGCGTGAGATCGTCCACTGTGGCCGGTCCCGGGCAGGTGAACGACGTGCGCAGGAACAGCGAGCCGCGGACGTCGTCGTCGAACTGCTGGTGCTCGACGATGTCGCAGCCCTGCCCGACGAGGAACGTCGTGACGGCGTGCACGATGCCCGAGCGTTCGGGGCACTTGAGCGTCAGGGTGAAGGTCACGAGACGTACTCCAGACTCGCGTCGGCCAGCCACGCCGCGAAGTAGTTCGCGAACGACTGGCGGACGAGGATCGTGAAGCCCTCTTCCCGCACCATCAGCACGATCCCGGTGCGCGCGAACAGCGTCTGCACGCAGGTGCCGGGCGGCGACACCGCCGGGTCGAGGTCGATCGAGCACCCGTGCGCCAGCACATCCCGCGCGTGCTCCCCGGTCAGCCGCACGACGTTGCGCTGACACGACACGTCCACCACCGCCAAAACCACACTTTCACGGGAAAGTGCGCCCTCCAGGTCGGCACTTTCACGTGAAAGTGCCGGTCCCAGGACGAGGTACTCGTCGGGGCCCATCCAGAGGATGTCGACGCCGTTGCCGGTGGTGAAGGTGCAGGGGGCGGGCAGGGCGACGCCGAGGAGGGTGTCGCCGTCGCGGAGGCGGACGGTGAACTGGGTGCGAAACGGTTCTTCGACCGCGTCAACCGTCACGGCGGGCTCCTTCCTTGTCGAAGAGCACGGATTCGGTCACCGTCACCGGCACCACCTGGTCGCCGACCGGCACGTAGAGCGTTTCGCCGACGCGCTCACGCCCGGAGCGCACCAGGGCCAAGGCGAATGTCCGGCCCAGCGCGGCGCTGTCGTAGCTGGAGGTGACGTGGCCGAGCATCCTTACCGGCGGCTCGGGCACCACTTCCGATTCGATGAGCTGGGAGCCTTCCGGCAGGCGCACCGACGGATCCACCGGGAGCAAACCCACCAGCTGCTTGCGGTCGGGGCGGTTGTTCTCGGCGCGGGCGAAGGACCGCTTGCCGAGGAAGTCCGCCTTCTTCTTGGACACCGCCCACGACATGCCGAGGTCCTGCGGCGTCACCGTGCCGTCGGTGTCCTGGCCGATGATCGGGTAGCCCTTCTCGGCGCGCAGGACGTGCATGGTCTCCGTGCCGTACGGCGTGGCGCCTGTGTCCACTATGGACTGCCAGAGCGCGAGTCCGTAGCACGACGGGACGTTGATCTCGTAGGCCAGCTCACCGGAGAAGCTGATCCGGCAGACGCGGGCGGCGATTCCGGCGACTTCGGCGTCCTGCCAGGTCATGAACCCGAAGGCCTCGTTCGAGACGTCGAGGTCCGGCGCCAAGCGGCCGAGGACTTCCCGGGAACGCGGCCCGACCAGCGGCATCGTGGCCCAGTGCTCGGTGACCGACGTCGCGAAGACGTCGAGGTGCGGCCATTCCGTCTGCAGCCACTCCTCCATCCATTCGAGGACCATCGCCGCGTTGCCGGTCGTGGTGGTGACGAGGAAGCGCTCCTCGCCGACGCGGATGACCGTGCCGTCGTCGATCACCATGCCGTCGACGCCGCACATCACGCCGTAGCGGATCCGGCCGACCTTGAGGGTGCTCATCATGTTCGTGTAGAGCATGTCGAGGAACCAGCCGGCGTCCGGGCCCTGGACGTCGATCTTGCCGAGGGTGGACCCGTCCATGACGGCCACGTCGTTGCGCGCCGCACGGCACTCGCGCCGGACGGCGTCGTGCATCGACTCGCCCGGTCGCGGGTAGTACCACGGCCGCTTCCACTGGCCGACGTTCTCGAACTCGGCGCCGTGCTCGACGTGCCACGGGTGGATCGCCGTGACGCGCACGGGATCGTGCAGCTCACCGCGGTGCCGCCCGGCCAGCGCCGCGAACGGCACGGGCGTGTACGGCGGGCGGAACGTCGTCGGCCGCTGTGTCGCCAAGTCGACACCGAGAGCTTCCGCGGTGATGCCGGCGGCGAGCATGCCGGACGTCTTGCCCTGGTCGTGGGCGGTGCCGATCGTGGTGTAGCGCTTGATGTGCTCCAGCGAGCGCAGCCCGGCGCCGGTGGCACGCAGGACGTCCGACACGGTCGCGTCGCGCTGCTGGTCGACGAACCTGGTGTCCACTTCGGACTCGGGTGCGGGTACCTGCCAGAGGATCTTCGCTTCCGGCAGGCCCTCCCCGGCAGCGGCACCGACCACGCTGACGGTCGGCAGGTTGCCGTCCGGGACGTACGCGCCGAGTTCCGGCGAGTACCGGAGCTTGCCGCGGGCCTGGCTGAACAGGTGCACGGCCGGGTTCCAGCCGCCGGACACGAGCAGCAGGTCGCACTCGACCCGCTCCCCCCGCATCTCCCCCAGTTTCGCCACGTGGGCGGCCGTGATGCGGGAGTCGCCGTCGGTGCCGATGACGCCGTAGCCCTCGCGGGCGTCGACGATCCGCACGATCTCGGCGCCGGCGCCGGCCAGGTCGGAGGCGGCGTCGTACGCGCTGTCGTTGGTGGTGAACACGACCACCCGCCGCCCGGCCAGGACGCCGTAGCGGTTCAGGTACGTGCGCGCGGCACCGGCGAGCATGATGCCGGGGCGGTCGTTGTCCGGGAACACGATCGGCCGCTCGTGGGCACCGGTGGCGATCACGATCTTTCGAGCCCGGATCCGCCACACCCGCTGCCGCGAGATCCGTTCGGGCGCGGCGGGCTCGCCTCGGCGCTCCAAAGCCAGCACGAACCCGTCGTCGTAGATGCCGAACGCCGTGGTGCGCGAGAGGAACCGGACACCCTCCGGAGCTTCGCCGTCGGGCTGGTCGTCCACGAGCAACACCCGGCCCTCGGCTTCGGCCGCGGCAGCGAATCCGGCGGGGCCGGCGCCGATGACCAGGACGTCACAGTGGGCGTGCTTGGCGTCGTACCGCGCCGGATCCGGTTCGGCGGCGAGGCGTCCCCGACCGCGCAGGCCACGGGCCTCCAGGCCGTCGTACAGCTCGACGGTGGTCGCGCTCAGCATCGGCTCCGGGAACGGCGCTTCGATCTGGACGAGGGCGTTCGAGTCCTCGACGCCGGCCGCGACGATGCCGCGCGGCCGACCGTAGGTGATGCTGGTCGCGACCTGGTGGATGCCGTTGGCCAGCAACGCGGAAGCCAGGGTGTCGCCGAGGAAACCGGTCAGCTCGCGGCCGTCGAAGGTGAACTTGAGCGGGACGCCGGACAGCCGGGTCATGAGATCACCGGCCTGGGCTCGTCCAGGCGGTAGACCGCCAGGAGGTCGTGGGTGCGGGTGTCGCGGACGGCGTTGAACCACCGGCGGCAGCCCGCGGAGTGGCTCCAGCGCTCGGCCAGCGGCCCGCTGGGGTTGGCGCGGAAGAAGACGAACTTCGCCCAGTCCTCATCGGACAGTGCGGCCGGGTCTTCGGGGTAGGCGACGTGGGCCTGGCCGCCGTAGTGGAACTCGGCCTCTTCGCGTGGCCCGCACCACGGGCAGGGAATCAGTTGCATCAAAGCTCCTAATGCGCGACGGCGGCGGCGCCGTGTTCGTCGACGAGGGCACCGGTGGTGAACCGGTCGAGGCTGAACGGCTCGGCGTACTCGTGCGGCTTGCCGCGCGCGATGGTGGCCGCGAAGACGTCGCCGACCCCCGGCGTGGCCTTGAAGCCGCCGGTGCCCCAGCCGCAGTTGAGGAACAGGTTCTCGACCGGGGTGAGCCCGACGATCGGCGACGCGTCCGGGCTGACGTCGACGATCCCGGCCCACGTCCGCAGCAGGTGCGCCCGCGCGAACACCGGGAACAGCTCCAGCGCGGCGGCCATCTGCTCCTCGATGATGTGGAACGAGCCGCGCTGGCCGTAGCCGCTGTAGCTGTCGATGCCGGCGCCCATCACGAGTTCGCCCTTGTGCGCTTGGGAAACGTAGACGTGCACGGCGTTCGACATGACGACCGTCGGGTGGATCGGCTCCAGCAGCTCGGACACCAGCGCCTGCAACGGGTGCGACACGAGCGGCAGGTCGAGACCCACCATGCGGGCCAGCACCGACGAGTGCCCGGCGGCGCACAGCGCGACCTTGCCGGCGACGATCCGGCCCCTCGACGTCTCGACCGCGGTAACTCGGCCCTGCACCGTCGAAATACCGGTGACCTCGCAGTTCTGGATGAGGTCGACCCCCATTTCGTGGGCGGCGCGGGCGAAGCCCCAGGCCACGTAGTCGTGCTTCGCGATGCCCGCGCGTGGCTGGTAGGTCGCGCCGAGCACCGGGTACCGGACGTCCGGGGCGGTGTTGACGATCGGGCAGAGCTCCTTGACGCCGGCCGCGTCCACCCATTCGGCGTCGATGCCGTTGAGCTTGTTGGCCTCCACGCGGCGGACGCTGTCGCGGACGTCCTGCAGGCTGTGCGCCAGGTTCAGCACCCCGCGCTGGCTGAACAGGATCGGGTAGCCGAGGTCCTCTTCGAGGCCTTCCCACAGCTTGAGGGAGTGCTCGTAGATGCCGGAACTCTCGTCCCAGAGGTAGTTGGAGCGGATGATCGTGGTGTTGCGGGCCATGTTCCCGCCCGCGAGCCAGCCCTTCTCGAGCACGGCGACGTTTGTGATGCCGTGCACCTTGGCCAGGTAGTACGCGGTGGCGAGCCCGTGTCCGCCGCCACCCACGACGACGACGTCGTAGGCCGGTTTCGGGTCGGGGTTGTCCCAGAGGAAGTCCGGGTGCTCCGGCAGGTCGGTCATCGCGCACCCTTCGTGGTCGACTTCTGATATATCAATCGTCGATGTAGGCTAAGCGGCGTGCACCCACAGGTCAATGCCCCTTCGCTGGCGGAACAGGCGTACGTCTTCATCCGCGACCGGCTGGTCATGCTCGACATCGCGCCGGGCTCCCCCCTCAACGAAGAGGAGCTCGGCAGCGAACTCGGCATGGGCCGGACGCCGATCCGCGAAGCGCTGAAACGGCTGGAGTCCGAACGCCTGGTCGTCGCCTACCCGCGGCGGGGGACGTTCGCCACCGACGTCCACATCTCCGACCTCGCGCACATCTCCGAGGTGCGGCGGACGTTGGAGCCGATGGCCACGGCAGCCGCCGCCGAGCGCGCGACCGAGGCCGACCGGGCTGCGCTCACCGAGCTGCGCGCGCAGCTCGACGCCGGGGTCCCCGCGGGGGACAACGCCGAACTGCTGCGCACCGACCTCGCCCTGCACCGGGCGATCTACCGGTGCGTGCACAACCCGTTCCTCGAGGACACGCTGATCCGGTACGACAACCTCGCGACCCGGATCTGGTGCGTGTTCGTGCCCCGGCTGTCCGGGATGGCCGGCCACGTCGACGAGCACGTCCCGCTCCTCACCGCGATCATCGAAGGCGACGCCGAGAAGGCCGCCGCGCTCACCCTCGAGCACGTCGCCGGCTTCGAGGCCGCCATCCGGGCGTTGATCTAGACCGCCAGCCGCGTCTTGACCCAGTCGTGGAACGCGCCGATGTGGTGCTCGCTGGGCACGAGCACCCCGCCGTTGACGTAGGAACGTGAGTCCATCGCGAGCTGGCAGCGCTCGCACGCCTCGAAGTCCTGCAGGTTGACGCGGTGGAACAGCTCGACCGAGCGCGTCAGGTCTTGGCCGGATTCGACGACTTCGGGCAGGTAGAGCCAGTCGCAGCGCACCAGCGTCCGGTCGGGGGCCAGCGGGAACATCCGGTGGAGGATCACGTGGTCCGGGACGAGGTTGACGAAGACGCCCGGCTTGATCGTGATGGCGTAGTACTTGCGGTCCTGGGCGTCGGTGACGCCGGGGAGCCGGTCGACGCCTTCGCCGCCGTCGATGGTGAAGCCCTGGATCTCGCCGCCGAACTCGGCGCCGTGGCCGACGTAGTACTGCGCGGCGTACCCGTCCGCGAACTCCGGGAGGACCTCGGTGAGCTCGGGGTGGATCGTCGCGCAGTGGTAGCACTCCATGAAGTTCTCGATGATCTGTTTCCAGTTCGCCTTCACGTCGTACTCGATGCGCTTGCCCAGCGCCAGGCCGTCGATGCCGTAGGCGTCGATCACTTCGGCGCTGCCGAGGCGTTCGGTGACGGCGCCGACGACGGTCTCCTCGAACGACGGCGGCTCGTCGGCCAGGCAGACCCAGGCGTAGCCGAGCCACTCGCGCAGGTGGACCTTCGTCAGGCCGAACTCGGTGCGGTCGACGTCCGGCATGCCGGTGAGGTTGGGCGCGGCGATGAGCTTGCCGTCGAGACCGTACGTCCAGGCGTGGTACGGGCACTGGAAAGCACGCTTGACGCTGCCGCTTTCGGACGTGCAGAGCCGGGCGCCGCGGTGGCGGCAGACGTTGAGGAACGCGGTCAGCTTCCCGTCCCGCCCGCGCGAGACGAGGACGCTCTCCTTGCCGACCTGGACGGTCTCGAACGACCCGGGCCCCGCGAGGTCCGCGCTGCGCACGGCGCAGAACCAGCCGGCCTCGAAGATCTTCGCCTGCTCCAGCGCGAAGACCGCCGGATCGGTGTAGGCGGAGCCCGGCAGGGTGGCCAGCAGGCTCGGCGGGAGATCGGTAGTGGTCACCGGCGTGGTCCTCTCCGCGGATCAGTTCCGGAGTTGCGCAGAACGCGTCTTGTTGCTCACTCCGGAACAGAGTGACTGCCACCCAGGACCGCTGTCAACCCAAGTTTTTCAACGCCCACCACAGGTTTCGGGCATGTTTCACCCACACGGCGTGACCGGACCCGTAACTCGCGTGATCGAAGACGGAACTCGCGAGTTACGGCTTCAATCACGCGAGTTCCGTGCTCGATCACGCGGGTTACGAGTTGGCCGGGCCGTGGATGGCTCGGCGGAAGAGGGTTTCGATCTCTTCGCGGGTCGGGCGGGGGTCGGCGAGGGCCGCCTGCATCAGGAGGCCACAGAACAGGCCGGCCAGGAGACGGCCGGTCAGCGGGTCGGTGCGGGAGCCGAAGAACGCGATGAGCGCCTCATCCCAGGCCGCGCTCGCCTTGCGGAGCGCCGGCCGGTGCAGGGCCGCGACGTACAGGTCGTACTCGACGACCGTGTCCCGGTACTGCTCGTTGATGTAGCCCATGACCAGGTCGGAGAGGGCCGCGGCGAAGTCGGCGTCCGGCGGGAGCGCCGACTCCCACTCCTTCAACGCGTGGACGTTCTTCTCGGCGGCCTCGTGCAGGGCCACCTCCAGCAGGTCGTCCAGGGTCGCGAAGTGATAGGTCGTCGAGCCCAGCGGCACCCCCGCCGCCGCCGCGACCGACCGGTGCGTGACCCCGTCGATCCCCCGCTGGGCGACGACCTCGATCGCCGCCTTGGCGATCCGCGCCCGCCGCTCGGGGTCGTTCGGGCCGCGACGCCGGGCGCCGGGTTCGGTCTTCGTCATCGAAGCCCCCTTGTGGACATCTGTACACGCTTCGCGTACAAATGTACGCACTCAAGGCACCGAGCAGCCACTACCGATCCGGAAGGGGCCGCATGAAGGACCTTTACGTCGACGGCGTCTGGACTGACGCCGAAAGTCACTCCGACGTGCTGAACCCCGCGACCGGCCAGGTGATCGAACAGGTCGCCGAAGCCGGCCGCGAGGAGGTCGACGCCGCCGTCAGAGCCGCTGAGCGGGCCTTCGACGAGGGCCCGTGGCGCCGGACCACGGCCACCGAGCGCGGCGAACTGCTGCGCAAGGTAGCCGGCCTGCTCGTCCGCGACCGCGAAGAACTCGCCCGCACCGAGAGCCTCGACACCGGCAAGACGCTGGGCGAAGGCCGCATCGACATCGACGACGTGACGAACGTCTTCCGCTACTACGCCGACCTCGCCGGCAAGGACGCCGGACGCTTGGTCGACGCGGGCAGCGCGACCGTCGTCAGCCGGATCGTGCACGAGCCGGTCGGCGTCTGCGCGCTCATCGCGCCGTGGAACTACCCGCTGCTGCAGATGTCCTGGAAGGTCGCGCCCGCCCTGGCCGCGGGCAACACCGTCGTGCTCAAGCCCAGCGAGGTCACGCCGCTGACCACGATCAAGCTCGTCGCCCTGCTGGAAGAGGCCGGGACGCCGCCGGGTGTGGTCAACCTGCTGCTCGGCGACGGCCGGGTCGGCGCGGCGATGGTCGAGCACCCGGGTGTCGACCTGGTCTCCTTCACCGGCGGCTACGCGACCGGCGAGAAGATCATGACGGCCGCCGCGAAGGGCGTCCGCCGCGTCGCCCTCGAGCTCGGCGGCAAGAACCCGAACGTGGTGTTCGACGACGCCGACTACGACACCGCCCTCGACTACGCGCTGATGGCCGCGTTCGTCCATTCGGGACAGGTCTGCTCAGCGGGCGCGCGCTTGATCATCCAGGATGGGATCCATGACCGGTTCGTGGCGGACCTCGCCGCGCGCGCCGACAAGATCCGGGTCGGCGACGGCCTCGACCCCGCGACCGAGACGGGCCCGCTCGTCTCGGCGCAGCACCGCGCCAAGGTGGAGGGCTACATCGAAAGCGCTCTCAAGGAAGGCGCCACGCTCCGGGCGGGCGGCAAGCGCCCCGAAGGACCGGAGTACGAAAACGGTTTCTTTCTCCGCCCGACCGTGTTTTCCGGCTGTACCAGGGACATGACGATCGTCCGGGAAGAGGTCTTCGGCCCGGTCGTCACCGTGGAACGCTTCGCGCACGAGGCCGACGCGATCGCGCTGGCCAACGACACCGAGTACGGGCTCGCCGGGGCCGTGTGGACGTCGGACGCGTCCCGCGCCCAGCGGGTCGCCGGGGCCCTGCGCCACGGCACCGTGTGGATCAACGACTACCACCCCTACCTGCCGCAGGCGGAGTGGGGCGGGTTCGGCCGGTCCGGCATCGGCCGCGAGCTCGGACCGTCCGGGCTGGCGGAGTACCAGGAGAGCAAGCACGTCTACCAGAACATCGATCCCGTTCCGCAGCACTGGTTCAAGGGATGACTCCCACCACGTGAGGACGCCACGATGACCACACAGGAAAAGCCGGACGCCGCGCCCGACGACAGCTCCGACCTCGAAAAGTTCGGGTACCGGCAGGAACTCGAACGCTCCCTCGGCTCCTTCTCCAGCTTCGCCGCCGGGTTCTCCTACATCTCGATCATGACCGGCGTGTTCCAGCTGTTCTTCTTCGGCTTCGGCGCGGGCGGCCCGGCGTTCATCTGGACCTGGCCCCTGGTCTTCATCGGCCAGCTCGCCGTCGCGCTCTGCTTCGCCGAACTCGCGGGCCAGTTCCCGCTCGCCGGCTCGGTGTACCAATGGGCGAAACAGATCGCGAAACCCGCGACGTCGTGGCTGGCCGGCTGGATCATGATCATCGGCGCGATCGTCACGGCCGGCGCCGTCGCGGTCGCCTACCAGATCATCCTGCCGCAGGTCTCGACCGCGTTCCAGATCGTCGGCAGCGACTCCGACGCCGGGCTGACGTCCACCCCGGGCGGCGCGCAGAACGCCATCATCCTGGCCCTGGTGCTGGTCGTGTTCGCCACGATCGTGAACGTCATCGGCGTCAAGCTGATGGCGAAGATCAACAACTTCGGCGTCGCGGTGGAGCTGTCCGCGGTCATCCTGCTGATCATCGCGCTGGCGATCCACATCAAGCGCGGCCCGCAGGTGGTCTTCGAGACGCACGCCACGGGTGACGGTCACTCGCTCGGGTACCTCGGGGCGTTCCTGGTGGCGTCGCTGATGAGCGCGTACGTCTTCTACGGCTTCGACACCGCGGGTTCGCTCGCCGAAGAAACCACCCAGCCGCGCAAGCACGCGCCGCGCGCGATCCTGCGGGCGATCACGGCGTCGTTCATCGTCGGCGGCCTGGTGATGCTGGTCGGCATGATGGCCGTGGGCGACATCAACGCCGAAGAGCTGAGCACGTCCGGCATGCCGTACCTGCTGAAGAGCACGCTCGGTACCGGGCTGGGCAACGCCTTCCTGATCTGCTCGGCGATCGCGATCACCGTGTGCTGCCTCGCCGTGCAGACCGCGGCGATCCGGATGGCGTGGGCGATGGCCCGCGACGGCCGGCTGCCGTTCAGCAAGGCGATGGCGAAGGTGTCGCCGCGGTCGAAGACGCCGGTCCTGCCGGCGCTGCTCACCGGCGGCCTGACCGTCGTGGTGCTGCTGATCAACCTCGGCAACCAGCGCGCGTTCTTCATCCTGACCTCGACGGCGATCATCCTGTTCTACATCCCCTACCTGATGGTCACCGGCCCGATGCTGCTGCGCCGCCTGCGCGGGCAGTGGCCGCGTCCCGGGCACGGCCCGTACTTCAAGCTCGGCCGCTGGGGCACGCTGGTGAACCTGGTCGCGGTCGTCTACGGCGCCGGGATGACGGTCAACCTGATCTGGCCGCGCGCCGAGGTCTACGGCGACGACCACTGGTACTTCCAGTGGGGCGCGGTGATCGTCACCGGGCTGATCGTGATCATCGGTGCGATCATGCTGTACGTCCGGCGCGGCACGTGGGGCTCGTCGCACACGAGTCCCGAGCACATGCCCGACAACGCCCCGGACACCTTGCCCGGCTGAGGAGGCCCCATGAGTTCCGAAACCTACGACTTCGTCATCGTCGGCGGTGGTTCGGCGGGCTGCGCGCTGGCGAACCGGCTTTCCGCGGACCCGGCGAACAAGGTCCTGGTCCTGGAAGCCGGGCGGTCCGACTACAAGTGGGACGTCTTCATCCACATGCCGGCCGCGCTGACCTTCCCGATCGGGTCGAAGTTCTACGACTGGGGCTACCGCAGCGAGCCCGAGCCGCACATGAACCGCCGCCGCATCTACCACGCGCGCGGCAAGGTGCTCGGCGGGTCGTCCAGCATCAACGGGATGATCTTCCAGCGCGGCAACCCCATGGACTACGAGCGCTGGGCGAGCGACCCCGGGATGTCCACTTGGGACTACGCGCACTGCCTGCCGTACTTCAAGCGCATGGAAAACTGCCTCGCCGACGCGCCGGACGGGCAGTGGCGCGGCCACGACGGGCCCCTCGAACTGGAACGCGGCCCGGCGTCGAATCCCTTGTTCCAGGCGTTCTTCGACGCCGCCGAGCAAGCGGGCTACCCGCGCACCGACGACGTCAACGGCTACCGGCAGGAGGGCTTCGCGGCCTTCGACCGCAACGTCCGAAAAGGACGGCGGCTGTCCGCGGCCGGCGCTTACCTGCACCCGGTGGAGAACCGGCCCAACCTCACGGTGAAGACGCACGCGTTCGTGTCGCAGATCCTCTTCGACGGCACCCGCGCGATCGGCGTCGAGTACGCCGAAGGCCGCGGGGTGCCGGGTGAGGTGTACGGCAAGGAGATCATCCTCTGCGGCGGCGCGATCAACAGCCCGCAGCTGCTGCAGCTGTCCGGCGTCGGCAACGCGGCCGACCTGGAGAGGCTCGGCATCGACGTCGTGAAGGACCTGCCGGGCGTCGGCGAGAACCTGCAGGACCACCTGGAGGTGTACATCCAGTACGCCTGCAAGCAACCGGTGTCGATGCAGCCGTCGCTGGCGAAGTGGAAGCGGCCCTACATCGGCGCGCAGTGGCTGTTCCTGCGGTCCGGACCCGCTGCCACGAACCACTTCGAGGGCGGCGGGTTCGTCCGCTCGAACGACGAGGTGAAGTACCCGAACCTGATGTTCCACTTCCTGCCGGTGGCGATCCGCTACGACGGTTCGGCACCCACGGAAGGGCATGGCTACCAGGTGCACGTCGGCCCGATGTACGCCGACACCCGCGGCTCGGTGAAGATCACCTCGACCGACCCGCGGCAGCACCCGGCGCTCAAGTTCAACTACCTCTCGACCGAGAACGACCGTCGCGAGTGGGTCGAAGCCGTGCGGGTGGCGCGGAAGATCCTCAACCAGGCCGCGCTGGAGCCGTACAACGGCGGGGAGATCTCGCCGGGGCCGTCGGTGGACTCCGACGAGGAAATCCTCGACTGGGTCGCCAAGGACGCCGAGACGGCGCTGCACCCGTCGTGCACGACGAAGATGGGCGTGGACGACATGTCCGTCGTCGACCCGCAGACGATGCGGGTGCACGGCACCGAGGGCCTGCGCGTCGTCGACGCGTCGGTCATGCCCTACATCCCCAACGGCAACATCTACGCGCCGGTGATGATGACCGCCGAGAAGGCGGCCGACCTCATCCTCGGCAACACCCCGCTCGCCCCGGTCAAGACGCCGTTCTACCGCCACGGCGAACCGTTACGTCACTGACGAAATGCATCTTTCCTAGGGAAAGCTCCGCCTTCGGCCCCCAAACCCGCCACTTTCAGGACGAAAGTGGCGGGTTTGGCGTGCCCGGATTGCTCGGTGACGTGGGCGGAAACTACCGGGGCGTACCCCCTTGACGACGCCCTTCCCGGGATTCAGACTTTGTTGCGGATCACAGTTGATGTTCCCCTATGCGCAACAGTCTCGGAGGACCCCATGATTCGCGCGTGCACGGTGGACGAGCTGCCCCCGGGTGAGTCCGTCCGAGTCCCCGGGTCTCCCGCCATCGCGGTGTTCCACACCGAAGACGGGGAGCTGTACGCCATCGACGACACGTGCACCCACCAGGACGCCTCCCTGGCCGACGGCTGGCTCGAGGGCTGCTTCGTCGAGTGCCCGCTGCACGCGGCGATGTTCGACCTGCGCACGGGCATGCCGAGCTGCCTGCCGGCGAAGGAGCCGGTCCGGACGTACTCCGTGGTCGTCGACGACGGTGTCATCTACGTGCGGAGTGCCGCGAAAGAGGACGCCGCGTGAAGCGCGTCGCGGTCGTCGGCGCGTCGCTCGCCGGGGTCCGCGCCGCGCAAGAGCTGCGCGCGCAGGGCTACGACGGCGGCATCGTGCTGATCGGCGACGAGCCCCACCTGCCCTACGACCGGCCGCCGCTGTCGAAGGCGTTCCTCGCCGGGACGGCCTCGCGGGCCTCGCTGGAGCTGCTCGACGCCGGCGACCTGGCGTCGCTGGCGCTGGACTTCCGGCTCGGCGTGCGGGCCACGGCCCTGGAGCCGGCCGCGCGTCGAGTACTGCTGTCGGACGGCGGTTCCGTGCACGCGGACGGCGTCGTCATCGCCACCGGCGGTCGTGCCCGGACTTTGCCGGGCTTCGAAGGCGCCCACACGCTGCGGACGCTCGACGACGCCCTCGCTTTGCGCGCGGCCTTGGTGCCCGGAGTCCGGGTGGCGATCGTCGGGGCCGGGTTCATCGGGGCCGAGGTGGCCTCGACGTGTCGTTCGCTGGGCCTCGAAGTGGTCGTCTTGGAGGCTTTGGCCGCGCCTTTGGCGCCCGTGCTGGGCCCGGAGCTGGCTTCGGTGTGCGCCCGGCTGCACGCCGACCACGGCACGGACCTGCGCTGCGGGGTGTCGGTGACCGGCATGGACGCGGCCGGCGTCCGCTTGGCCGACGGCTCGCTCGTGCCGGCCGACGTGGTCGTGACGGGCGTCGGCATGACCCCCGCGACGGACTGGCTGGCCGGGTCCGGGTTGAAGGTCGGCAACGGCGTCCACACCGACGCCGGCCTGGTCACGGACCTGCCTCAGGTGGTCGCGATCGGCGACGTCGCGCGCTATCACGCCGACGGCGCCGGACGGCGGCACGAGCACTGGACGAACGCGTCGGAGCAGGCACCCGTCGCGGTGGCGAACCTGCTGGCCGGCCGCACCGAGCGCACCTACACACCGAGCGGTTACGTCTGGTCGGACCAGTATTCGGGGCGGTTGCAGCTCGCCGGCCACCCGCGTCCCGGCGACTCGCTCTCGTTCGTGGACGGCGACCCGGCGTCCTCGTCGTTCGTGGCCGTCTGGGCGCGCGAAGGTGCCACCGTCGGCGTGTTCGCGTTGAACAACCCGAAACTGTTCAACCGGCTCCGACGTCCGCTTCGCGTTCAGGCGGCTGCCTGAAAGTCTCAACCGGCGGTTCAAAGATACGCTTCAGGCACATGGAGCTGACCTTGGCCGAGCTGCGGGCCTTGACGGGCTGGGCGGCCGACTGCGCTTCGCGGGCGTTGCCGTTGTACGAGTCGCGGGTCCCCGGCGATCCTCGTCCCCGGGAAGCGATCTCGGCTGCGCAGGAGTTCGCTTCGGGCGCTCCGCGCACGAAGCTGCTTCGCACGGTCGCCTGGGCCGCGCTCGCGGCAGCCGGCGAAACCTCCGACGCGGTGGCGGCCGCCGCGGCCCGCGCCGCCGTCGGTGCGGCGGGGGCGGCTTACCTGCACCCGCTGGAGTCGCCGCACCAGGTGAAGCACATCGTCGGCCCCGCGCAGCAGTCGGCGCTGGCTCACGAACTGGCCGGCGGCGACGCGGAAGCCGAGCTCGGCTGGGCGCTCGACCACGCACCACCGGCGGTCCGGGACATCCTGCGCCGCTTCCCGGAAGGCAAGCCCGGCCGGACCCGCCTGGGCGAACTGCACCGCCGCTTGGAGTCGGCTCTCCGCGCCTGAGCGATCAGGTGACGGTCGGGCGTTCGACGACCACGGTGGCCATCAGGGAGTGCCCGACGCCGAGGCCTTGCTGCGTTTGCTGTTCGCACGCGAACAGTTCCGTCGCCAGCTGTTTCGCGTGCTCGGCCGACGGCAAGCCCTGCCCGTCGCGGGCGGCCGTGGTGATGATCCGGTTCCAGCGTTCGGCGAAGGCCGCGAAGAACAGCTCGACCTGTCGCGGCGCGTGTCCGGCGGGAGGGTCGAAGCGCAGCTGCGTGGGGACGATGTCGGTGCTGCCGCGGGCGAGTTCGTTGAGGAGAGTGCGGTAGGGCGGGATCGCCGGGTTGAACGACCGGGTGGCGGTGTGCCGGCCGGCGAGGACGGACCGGTCGGTGAACGTCGTCCCGCCCAGCCGGGCACCGGCCCGGGTCGCGGCTTCGACGAGCGCCTCGTCGAGCGACCTGCGGTCGAAGAAGCTCATCTGGTCCTGCAGGGTTTCGGTCGCGTCCTCGAAGAAGCTCATGTTGTACGACCAGCGGGTCTCCGGCCACTTCGGCGTCCACTCGACCGAGTAGCGGCCGAGGACGTCGACGATGATCACGGCGCTGTCGCGGGTCTCGACGATCCGCCGCATGAGGCCGGTCAGGACCTCGACGACGTCCTCGTGGGGCAGGTGGGAGTAGGGCACGCCGCAGGACAGGTAGAGGTCGAAGTCGCCCGCGGGGAGTTCGGCCCGCATGTCCGCGACGGCGAACGTGGCCGGCCGTCCCGCGTGGAGCGCACGTGCCGTGTCGACCATGTCGGGGTCGAGGTCGACCCCGAGGTAGTCGAGGGTGTTCTCGCCGGTCAGCGGGGCGAGGGGGCCGTGCGGCTCGGTCAGCAGGGCCAGGCCGTCTCCCGTGCCGCAGCCGACGTCGAGCACCCGCAGCGGCCGGCCGGGCTCGGGCCGGAGCCGGGTGATGGCGTCACGCAGCACGCGGTGGGTGACGATTTCTTCCAGCATCGTCTTGACCGGGTCGCGCCTCTTGGGCGACGTGTAGTGGGCCGTTGCGGCGCGGTAGGACATGATCGAAACGTAGTTCATCGCCGTCGCCGGCCGGGGCGGAATTCGCTAGAGGGCCAGTTCGCCGAGGTCGGATTCCAGCCTCGCGCGCCAGGTCCAGCGCCGGTCGCCGGTGTCCGTGTCCTCGCCCGCCGGTGGGCCCAGGGGCAACGCCGGGTCGACGATCCCGAACGTCACCCGGTAAGCCAGCACCGACGCCGCCGTGCGGATCCACGCGTCTCCCGACGCACCCGCCGGTGGGGACACGCCGAGAGCGTGGCCGAACCACGTCGGCAGCAGCGCGTTCGAGCCCAGCGCGTCCGTGATCCGGGTCCGCAGCCGCACCTGCAGGTCGTGCCACGCGCGCTCGGCGCGCTCCAGCTGCGGCACGATCCGCGCCTCGACCGCGTCCGCTTCGCGCAAGGCCAGCCGCGCCTGGTCCGCCGCCGCGGCCGCCGCCGGGATCTCCTCGTCCAGCAGCGTCCGGCGCCGCGTCGACAACGCCCGCAACCGGGACTCCGCATCTCCGCGAGCCCGCGAAGCACGGTCCGTCGACGCCAGGACGCGCATCACCTCGAGCAGGTCCGCATCGCACTGCGCGTGCGCCGCGAGCACCGAATCCAAACGAACAATTTCCTGCTCGTGCCGGGCGCGCTGCTCCTTCGTGACGAGCTCCTTGTGCAGGTCGTCCCAGCGCGCCGCCTCCTTCGCGAGCGCCCGGGTCTCCGCGCCGACGTCGTCGAGGTTGATCCGCGGCACGCCGTCGGCCACGCGGACCGCGCGCTCCAGGGCCTGCACCTGCTGCTGCAGCCGCTCCAGCTGGCGGCCGAGCAGGTCGATCCGGTCCTCCTGGCGGTGGCCGCCGCCGCTCTCGAGCCGCTCGGTCAGGTCGGCGACGCCCTGGCGCAAGCGGTCGTCGGACTCCTCGACGGCCGCGCGCAACCCGTCGACCGCCGCGAACAGCTCGTCGAGGTCGCGCCGCGTCGAGTCGACGGGCTCCGCGTACTCCTGCGTGAACTCGGGATCTTCGCCGTAGGTCGCGTAGCCGTGGCTCATGGGATCCGGCTTTCCCGCCACAGCAAGCCGCACGTGACCGCGACGCCCAGGGCCATGAGGATCGTGCAGACGACGGCCCCGGACCACGGAACCAGCGCCAAGACCAGCACCCCGGCCGTGCCGGAGCCCGCCCACGCCGCCCGTGTCCGCTCGCGGATGACGTCGCCGACGCGGCGGACCGGGCCGAAACCGATCCACGCACCCGCCGCGAACAGCGGGACGAGCGCGAGCAGCCACACCGGCGACAGGACGTCGAACAGCACGAGCGCCGCGGCGCCCAGCGGCACCAGCACCGGCGCGGCCGCGAAGTAGACGACCGCGCGCTGCGTCGCCGCGTGCCGCGACTCGAGCTCGGCGTTCGCGAGCCGGTGCTTCGCCTCGTCGAACGCCACCTCGGAGTCGAGCAGGCGGTGGGCCGTCGCGACGAGCTCGTCCATCGCGTCGACGTCGGCGGGCGGGGTCG
Source organism: Amycolatopsis sp. NPDC051106 (assembly GCF_040682775.1). Classification (NCBI taxonomy): domain Bacteria; kingdom Bacillati; phylum Actinomycetota; class Actinomycetes; order Pseudonocardiales; family Pseudonocardiaceae; genus Amycolatopsis; species Amycolatopsis sp. NPDC051106. The sequence continues at coordinate 54,182 of NZ_JBFBBQ010000024.1, forward strand.
CCAGCCCGTCCCGCAGGTCCTGCTTGAGCCGGCCCACGCGCGCTTCGGCCTGATCGCGGTCGTGCTGGGCTGGAGTCGTCACGCGAACACTTTAAGTGCCACGAGCGTCCCCACCGGCCAACGCGCGCGGTGAGTCGTTACAGCTCGCCCAGGGCCGTGACCGGCGATTCGACGCAGTCCGCGACGAACCGCAGGAACCCGCCCGCCGTGCCGCCGTCGCAGACGCGGTGGTCGAACGCCAGCGTCAGCTCGCAGACCTTCCGCACGGCCAGCGCGCCGTCGACCACCCACGGCCGGTCGATGATCCGGCCGATGCCGAGGATCGCGGCTTCGGGGTGGTTGATGATCGCGGCCGAGCCGTCGACGCCGAAGACGCCGTAGTTGTTCACGGTGAACGTGCCGCCGGTGAGATCCGCGGGCGTCAGCTTGCCGTCGCGCGCGGTGCGGGCGCGGTCGCCGATCGCCGCCGAGAGGTCCCGGGTCGACAGCTCCCCCGCGTCCCGCACGACCGGGACGACCAGCCCGCGGTCGGTCTGCGCCGCGAAGCCGAGGTGGATCTCTTCCAGCAGCACGATTTCGTCGCCGTCGACGCGCGAATTCAGTTCGGGGAACCGGCGAAGCCCCGCGACGGCGAACCGCGCGATCAGCCCGAGCAGGCTGACCGGCCGGTCCGTCTTGGCGTTCAGGGCCGCCCGCGCGGCGACCAGCCCGGACGCGTCGACGTCCACCCACACCGTGGCCTCGGGGATCTCCCGCCGGGACGTCGTGAGCTTGTCCGCGACGGCCTTGCGGACCCCGGTGAGCGGAATGCGCTTGCCCTTCGCGGCGGGCTTCTTCAGTGTTGCGTTCTTGAGGGCTGCCTCCACGTCGGCGCGGCGGATGATCCCGTCGGGGCCGCTCGGGGTGAGCCGGGCGAGGTCGATCCCGTTGTCGGAAGCCAGCTTCCGGACGAACGGCGAGATCACGCCGGGCGCCTTGGCCTTCGGCGCGGGCGCTTCGACGCGGCGGACGCGCTTGCGCCGGGTCGCCGGCGCGGTGCCGTAGCCGATGAGGACGTTGCCGCTCCCCGACGACGCCGCTGCCGTCGTGACACCCGGCTCGGCGAACCCGCCGACGGACAGCAGCGGCGCGCCGACCGGCAGCAGCTGCCCCGGCTCGCCGTGCAGCGCCGACACGACGCCCGCGAACGGCACGGGCACTTCGACCGCCGCCTTCGCCGTCTCGACCTCGACGACGATCTGGTCGACCTTGACCGTGTCGCCGACGTTGACGTGCCAGTTGAGGATCGCCGCCTCGGTCAGGCCCTCTCCGAGGTCCGGCAGGAGGAAGTCAGGCACCGGCCACCACCGGGGTGTCGTGCCACTGCAGGCGCGCGATCGTGTCGAGGATCCGGTCGACGTCGGGCAGCATGTGCCGCTCCAGCTTCGGCGCCGGGTACGGGATGTCGAGCCCGGTCACGCGCAGCACCGGCGCGTGCAGCTGGTGGAAGCACTGCTCCGTGACGCGAGCGACGACCTCGGCGCCGTAGCCGCCGAAACCGGCGGCCTCGTGCACCACGACGGCCCGCCCGGTCCGGCGCACGGACGCCGTCACGGTCTCGTCGTCGAACGGGCTCAAGGAACGCAGGTCGACGACCTCGACGTCCCAGCCCTCGGCGGTCGCGGCTTCGGCGGTTTCCATGGCGGTGGCGACCATCGGGCCGTACGCGATGAGCGTGACGTCCTTGCCCGGCCGCCGCACCACGGCCTTGTCCATGGCCGGGCCGTTGCGGGTGAAGGTGACGTCCTCGCCCGACCAGTAACGGGCCTTGGGCTCGAGGAAGACGACCGGGTCCGGCGACTCGATGGCGTCGCGGAGCAGGTCGTAGGCGTCCTGCGCGGTGCCCGGCGTGACGACGCGCAGGCCCGGCGTGTGCGTGTAGTAGACCTCGCTGGAGTCGCAGTGGTGCTCGACGCCGCCGATGCCGCCGGCGTAGGGAATGCGGATCACCATCGGCAGCGAGAGCGCGCCGCGGGTGCGGTTGCGCAGCTTCGCCACGTGCGAGGTGATCTGCTCGAACGCCGGGTAGGCGAAGGCGTCGAACTGCATCTCGACGACCGGGCGGAAGCCGCCCATCGCCATCCCGACGGCGAACCCGACGATGCCGGACTCGGCCAGCGGCGTGTCGAAGCAGCGGTCTTCGCCGAAGTCGGCGGTGATGCCGTCGGTGACCCGGAAGACGCCGCCGAGCGTGCCGACGTCCTCGCCGAACACGAGCACCCGGTCGTCGTCCTTGAGCGCGTCCCGCAGGGCCGCGTTGAGCGCCTGCGCCATCGTGGTCGTCATCAGGCCTCCAGTTCGGCCGCGACCATCGCCCGCTGGCGCTGCAGCTGGCGGGTCGGCTCGGCGTAGACGTGGTCGAACAGCGACATCGGGTCGAGCTCGGCGTCGGCGTTCAGGGTGTCGCGGACGGACTGGGCGAACTCTTCGGCTTCGGCGTGGCAGAGCTCGATCTCGTTCTCGGTGAGGGCGTCGCCGAGGTAGGTCTCGAGGCGCTTGAGGGGGTCGGCTTCGCGCCACTTCGCGACTTCGTCCGCGTCGCGGTAGCGGGTGGCGTCGTCGGCGTTGGTGTGGGCGTCGATGCGGTAGGTGTGGGCCTCGACGAGGACCGGTCCCTTGCCTTCGCGGGCGTGCTTCACCGCGTCGTCGAGGACGGCGAGGACCGCGACGGCGTCGTTGCCGTCGACCTGCTCCGAGCGCATGCCGTAGCCGATTCCCTTGTACGCCAACGCGGGCGCCGCGCTCTGCTTCTCGAAGGGGACGGAGATGGCGTAGCCGTTGTTCTGCACGAAGAACACCACGGGCGCCTTGAAGACGGCGGCGAAGTTGAGCGCCTCGTGGAAGTCGCCTTCGCTGGTGGCGCCGTCCCCGATCATCGCGAGCGCGACGGCGTCTTCGCCGCGTCGCTGCATCGCGTGCGCGAGACCGGCGGCGTGCAGAGTCTGCGTCGCGAGCGGAGTGCACTGGGGCGCTACGCGCGTCTCGGTGGGGTTGTAGCCGCAGTGCGCGTCGCCGCGAAGCAGCGTCAGGACTTCGCCGGGCTCCAGGCCGCGCGCGACGAGAGCGACGGAGTCCCGGTAGGTGGGGAAGAGCCAGTCGTTGTCCTGCAGGGCGAGCGCGGCGGCGACCTGGCAGGCCTCCTGGCCGGCGCTGGAGGGGTAGACGGCGAGGCGGCCCTGCTTGGTGAGCGCGGTCGCCTGGACGTCGAACCGGCGGCCCAGGACCATCAGCCGGTAAGCGGCTTTCAGGCGGTCTTTCGCAGGCTCGGCGTACTCGCCGTGCTGGTCGGCGCGCGTCCCGTCCTCGGCGACGAACCGCACCGGCGACACGGACGGCAGCAGGGTCTCCACGGCCATGGCGCACACCACCTCTCGCAGACATATGATGCTGAAATGGTGGTTCCTGGTGATCGTCTGTTCAAGGGTTCGCGGAAATGAGCGACAAACGGTCTGCTTCGATGCCTTCCGGTGACCAACCGTCCAACGACGCGCGGACCCAGGGGGCGCTTCCGGGACGAACGGTCCCGGCCCTGGACGAGGTCGACCGGGCGATGCTGGCGGAGCTGTCTTCGGACGGCCGCCTGGCGGTCCGGGCGCTGGCCGAGAAGCTGCACATCTCGCGCACGAACGCGTACGCGCGGTTGGAGCGGTTGATGGCGGAAGGGGTGGTCACGGGCTTCGGCGCGCGGATCGACCCGCGCCGGGCCGGGCTGGGCACGTCGGCGTACATCATGGTGACGGTGGAGCAGACGTCGTGGCGCACGATGGCGACGGACCTGCACGAGATCCCGTACGTCGACCACGTGGCCCTGGTCGGCGGCGACTTCGACATCCTGCTGCTGGTCCGGACACCGGACAACCAGACGCTCCGGGACGTCGTCCTGGAGCGGCTGCAGGCCCTGGAGGGCGTGCGGTCGACGCGGACGTGGCTGATCTTCGAGGAACTGCCGGGCTCGGTACTGAGCTGACACCGTGTCGCCCCGCCAGTCACGCGAGATGCCCCTCCAATCACGCGAGTTCCGCCTTCAATCACGCGAGTTCCGGGTCAGGTCACGCGTGCTGCGTGCAGGGGGTGACTGGGCCGGCCGGGACGTGCTGGACGTCGGCTGCGGCGACGGGTTCCATCTGCCGCGCTTCGCGCGCGACGCGCGTTCGGTGCTCGGGGTAGAGCCCCATGTACCCGGAGGGACGACTCGCGTACCTGGAGGGTCGGCTCGCGTGATCGAGGGGGCGGCTTGCGTGATCAGGAAGTCGACTCGCGGTCCTCGAACGTCCACACCAGAACCGTCTGCCCTTCCTCCGCCAGCCCGCCAGCCCCGCGGTAGGTCGACAGAGCCGCCGCGTTGTCCGCCGACATCACCACCCTCATGCCGTGACAACCGCGCTCCCGGCCCACCTCGGCCAACGCCGTCACGAGGGCCCGGCCGATCCCCGCCCCCGGAACCCGGCGTCGACACCCAGCTCGTACAGGAACATCTCCGTCCCCTTGTCCTGGTGCGTCATCTCGACCCCCGTCACCATTCCCGCCGGCTCGTCGTTCACATACGCGATCAGCAAGTTATGCCCCTCGGACGCGAGGAAGCCCGCACGACAGGCGACGGCGAAGTGATCCGGCGGATGTCCGTGGAGCAAGACCTTCGCCCGCGCACACGTCGACCGCAAGCATGCCTGACCAAGAACCCGCTGAGACGGCTCAGGTCATCGCGACGGTGATCCGGCGCTGCCCGGTGTAGGGCGAACGCCCGTGCAGCGCCAGCACGTTGTCGACGAACATGACCTCACCCCCTTGCCAGCGCCGGACGAGCTTGTTGCGTTCGGCCGCTTCACGGACGCGGGCCAGGTCCGCGTCCGGGATCCGGGTGCCGTCGCCGTAGGTCACCCACTGCGGCAGGTCCTCCTCGGCTCCCACCAGGGCCAGCATCGCCTCGGCGTCTTCGCTCGGCAGGCTCGACGGGTGCCACTGCTCGGCCTGGTTGAACCAGGCGATCTCACCCGTCCGAGGGTGCCGCCGCACAGCGGGACGGTTCTGGGCGACCCGCAGACCGCCGTCGGCGGTCCAGGTCCACGAAGCGCGAGATCCTGCCAGGAACTCTTCGACGACAGCACGATCGGCGCTCTCGAACGTCTCCTGCCAAGACTTGCCGAAGCCGTGCCCGCCGTGCAGCAGCTGGTGGTAGCAGACGCCCTTCGTCTCGAACCGCTGCCGGACGGCGGGGTGGAGGTCGGCCAGCAACGCCCGGCCGTCGCACACCGGGGTCGCGCCGCCGGTCTCGCTGGCCAACAGGCAGGCGAAATACAGCCGCCGCGGCGACGTGGCCGCGTACGAAAGCTCGTTGTGCAACGAGATCTCGTACTGCGCCGGATACTCGGTCGAGGTGAAAACCCCGGCGGACAACGACTTCCGCGGCGTGTTCCCGCCTCGGTAGCTGTCCAGCGGCGCGCCGAAGCCGGTCACGACGCCGTGCAGGTCCTCCGGTTCGGCGACGCCCAGCCCGCGCACCACCACCGCCCCGTCGCGCAGGCACGCTTCCTCGATTTCCGCCCGGCGGTCCGGGAGCTCCGCTTTCGTCATGGCCAGGACCGTCAGCGTGGTCCCGCCGTGGCTCAGTTTTTCCTCAAGCATTTCGGGTTCCCTCCTGGTGTGCGGTGTCGAGCTCCGAAACCCGCCGGCCGGCCTGACCGGCCATCGCGGCGAGGACCGCGCGGAAGCCGTCGACGAGCCGGGCCGCGCCCGCGTGCTCGTAGAGCTGGGTGCGGTAGGTGAGGGCACCGGTCAACGGCCCCCCGTCGTCGGTCACGGCGAAGAAGGTGTCGCACTTGGCGCCGCCGTTGTCCACGTCGAGCCACGTGACGTCGAGGCCGGTCAGCGACGGCTTCGGCGCGGGTTCGTTGTGGACGGTGAGCATGACCTGGAACAGCGGGCGGTAGGCGGGATCGCGGCACACGTCCGCCGCCTCGACGACCTGGTCGAAGGACACGTGCGCGTGGTCCAGTGCACCGAGCGTCGCTGCCCGGACCCGGCGGACGAGGTCGGCCACGACCGGGTCCCCCGCCTGGTCCACCCGGATCGCCACGGTGTTGATGAAGCAGCCGACCACCGCCTCGGCAGCCGGGTCGTCACGCCCGGCCACCGACGTCGCGACGACCGTGTCGGTTTCCCCGGTCTCACGGGCCAGTAGCAGCTGGAGCGCGGTCATCAGCACGCCGTAGGTGGTGGTGTGGCACGACCGAGCCAGGTTCCGCACCGCGGCGGACAGCTCCGGCCCCAGCTCGAACGGGATCGTAGCGCCGGCGTCCGTCAGCACGGCCGGCCGGGCATGATCTGCCGGGAAGGTCGTGCGGTCGGGCGCTCCGCGCAGCGCCTCGACCCACCAGGCGACGTCGGCCGTGGTCGCTGTCCGGCCGAGGACGTCCGCGTATTGCGGCGGCGCCGGGTCCGGCGCGGGGCCGAGCCCGCGGTGGAACGCGTAGAGCACCGCCAGCTCGTCGAGCAGGATCCGGCGCGACCAGCCGTCCGCGGCGATGTGGTGGACCGTACAGGCCAGCACGTGGTCGCCACGCCCGGCTCGCCCGAGGACCGCCCGGAAGACCGGGCCGCCGGCGAGGTCGAACGGCATCCGGACCTGCGCCCGGATCCACGCGTCGATCTGCCCGGGCGGCACCCGCGCCATGCCCACGGTGAACCCGTCGGCGTCGTCGGTCACCGCATACGGTTCCCCTTCGCGATCGGGGTACCGCGTGCGCAGGATCCGGTGCCGGTCGACGAGTCCGCGCACGGCGGCCCGCAGCGCACCCGCGTCCAGCGGTCCGCGGATCCGGAGGACCAGCGGGATGTGGTACGACGGCGCGCCTTCGGAGAACAGCTCGAGGAACCACTGCCTTCGCTGGGCCGCCGAGAGTCCGGCCGGCGCGGCGGAACGCGGCGCGGCGGGCGGCAGGACGTCCGCGTTCGCCACGAGCTCGACCAGGTCGCCCAGCACGGGCGTGCCGAACACCGCGGTCGCGGGCAGGCTGATCCGCAGGTCCGCGCGCAGGCGGGCCACCAGGCGAGTCGCGGCGATGGAGTCGCCGCCGAGTGCGAAGAAGTCGTCGCGCGGACCCGGCTCCGGCACTCGCAGGACCTCGGCCCAGATGCGCGCCACGCTGCCCCGGGCCTGCTCGGCCGTGGTCACGTCCCCACCTTCACCAGGTCCTCCTCACCGCGCACCTTCGGGAGGGGCGAGCGGAGGAGGAAGAAGATCGGCACGAGGACGCCCAGCGCACCGATGAGAATCGTGGTGCGGAGCCCGATGACGTCACCCGCGAACCCGGCCGCGAGCGCGCCGAACGGGGCCAGGCCGAGCCCGAACGCCCGGAACGTCGCCGCTACCCGGCCCTGCATGTCGTCCGGGGTGATGGCCTGGCGGATCGTCGTGACGCTGATGCCGCCGAGCGGCATCGTGAAGCCGAACAGCACCTGGGCCGCACCCAGCATCCCGACGGCCAGCCAAGTCGGCCCGCCGGCGAGCGGCACCAGCAGGTACGACGTGTTGCCCCCGAGCGCGGCGATCACGCACATCCGGCCCAGCCCGATCTTCTTGATCAGCCGCGGCGCCAGGATGGCGCCCACGATCGCGCCGGGGCCGGCGAGCGTCAGCACCACCGCGATCGTGCTTGCGGACAGGTGCAGCTCGCGGTAGGTGAACACGAAGTACAGCGCCTGGATGCCCGGCACGAAGAACATGAAGAACGCGGTCGAGAGCAGCGTCGGCCGCAGGAGCGGCTCCGTCCACACGAGACGGAGTCCCGAGCGGATGGATCGGAAGACGTTCGGCGCCTTCTCGCCGTCCGTGCGCGGCCGCTCCTCGGGCTTGCGGATCAGCAGCAGCAGGACCGCCGAAATCACGAACGACACGACGTCCACGATCACGACCGTCGCCGCGGAGAACCACCGGAGCAGGATCGCGGTCAGCCCCGGCCCCGCGACCTCGGCCGTGGACATGCTCAGCTGGAGCTTGCTGTTGCCTTCGGCCAGGTTCCGGCGGTCGACGAGGAAGGGCAGGTAGGCCGCCCAGGCGACGTCGAAGATCACCGTGAAGAACCCGACCAGCAGCATGACCACGAACAGCCAGCCCATGCCGAGCTGACCGCTGAAGTACGCGATCGGCACCGAGGCCAGCAGCAACGCGCGGCCGATGTCGCTGCCCGCGAGCAGCGGACGGCGCCGGACCCGGTCGACCCAGACCCCGACGAACAGGATCAGGATGTACGGGGCCCGGCCCAGTGCGGTCAGCACGCCCATCTGGGCGGTGGAGGCGTGCAGGACGGCCACCGCCACGAGGGGCAGCGCGACCACCGTCACCTCGGAGCCGATCAGGGAAAGGCTTTGCCCCGCCCAGAGCTTCAGGAAGTCGGCGTGGCGCCAGAGGGTCTTGGGAGCCCGGTCTTCCGGGCGCGGCTCGTCGAGCTCGGTCAGTTCACTGGACACCGTCGATCAGGCCCTTCAGGATCGCCGCGGCCTGGCCGGCCTGCGGTTCGTCGGCAACGTTTCCCCGGCTGCCCGGGATGGGAACCAGCCGCAGCTCGCCCCGGACGACCTCGCCCCAGCTGAAGTCGTCCTCGATCGGGAAGTCGTCGTCTTCGACCGGCTTCAGCAGGACCATGTCGCCGTCGTACGGCTGGTGCCGGTACCCGCCGAGCGCCATCGCGTTCGACCGGTAGACGCGCATGATCCGCTTGGCCTGCTCCAGGTCGGTGACCGCGGGGTTCAGGTCCCCGCGCCGGCCGGCGCCCTCGACGACGGCCAGCAGCTGCTCGTCCGCGCTGAGCCCGGCGAGCGCCGCCCGGTCGATCTCGAACGGTCCGTCCGCCAGCGCGTACATCATCAGCGTCGTGTCGTCGTAGAGGTCCGGCGAGATCGGGTTGTCGGCGTGCGACCAGAAGGCGACGACCAGCGGCACCTCGGCACCGGCCTGGCGCAGCCGGCGCGCGACCTCGAGCGAGAGGTTGCCCCCCACGCAGAACCCGCCGACGAAGTACGGCCCTTCCGGACGTGCTTCGAGGATCCGCCGGGCGTAGTCGTCCGCCATCGCGTCGACGGTCGGATGCGGCTCTTCCGCCGCGCCGAAACCCCGGGCCGGGATGCCGTACACCGGCTGGTCGTCTCCGAGGTGCTGGGCGATCTTGTGGTAGCGGAAGACCTGCCCGCCCAGCCCGTGGACGAAGAACAGCGGTGGCTTCCCGCCCGAGGCACGCAGCGGCACCACCGGAACCGACGGCGCGAGGAGCTCGGGCGAGCGGAGGACGACGGCCAGTTGCTCGACGGTCGGCCCGGACAGGAGCGCGTCCATCGCCATGTCCCGGCCGAACTCCTGGCGGATCCGCATGGTCAGCCGCAGCGCGTTCAGCGAATGCCCACCCAGCTCGAAGAAGTCGTCACGGACGCCGACCTCGGGCAGGCCGAGGACCTCTTCCCACAGCGCGACCAGCCGCCCCTCCACCAGGTCCCGTGGTGGGAGCCGGTCGCCGGCCGGGGTTAGCCCGGGCGCGGGCAGCGCCGCGCGGTCCACCTTTCCGCTGGGCAGCACCGGCAGTTCTTCCAGCACGACGTAAGCCGTCGGCACCAGCGCCCGGGGAAGCCGTTCGGAGAGGAAAGCGCGCAGTGCGGGTGCCGGCTGCGCGAGTTCCCCGCTCCAGCGCAGGTACGTCACGAGCACCGGGTCCCGGCCGTCTTCATAGTGCGGGACCACGACCGCCTGCACCACGTCCGGGTGTTCCAGCAGGACGGCTTCGATCTCGCCCGGCTCGGTCCGGACGCCCCGGATCTTGAGCTGACCGTCGACCCGGCCGAGGAACTCCAGCGCACCGCCGGGCAGCCAGCGCGCCAGGTCGCCGGTCCGGTACATGCGCCGGCCGGGCTCGGCGGCGAACGGGTCGGGGACGAACCGCTCGGCCGTCAGCCCCGGCCGGCCGAGGTAACCCCGGGCCAGCTGCCGCCCGCTGACGTACAGCTCCCCGGCGGTGCCGACCGGGACCGGTTCACCCCGGGGATCGAGCAGCCGGACCCGGACGTTCGGGCTCGGCGAGCCGATCGGCACGATGTCGGCGGACAGCCCGGGGCGCACCACGAACTCGGTGACGCCGATGCCGGCCTCGGTCGGCCCGTAGAGGTTGTGCAGCCGCGCATCTGACTGAGCGAGGAACGCATCGGCGAGCGGACGCGGCAGGGCCTCCCCGACCGAAGCGATCTGCCGCAGCGACGGGCAGCGTGCGAAGGCTCCGGCCTCGACGAGCGGCGCCAGCAGGCTGGGCACGAGGATGGCGGTCGTGATCCCCTCGGCCCGGCAGGCGCGTTCGAAGGCCGCCGGGTCCACCACGGTCTCCGTGGGCAGCATGACCGCGGCGCCGCCGGCCGCGAACGGCATGATCAGCTCGGACAACGACGCGTCGACGCTCAACGGTGACCGCTGGGCCACCCGCGAGGCCGGGCCGAGCCCCAGGCTCGCCGCCGCCGCCAGCGGGTGGTGCGCGACCGCCTCGTCCGTGAGCATCACGCCCTTCGGCCGCCCCGTCGACCCGGAGGTGAACAGGACGAAAGCCAGCGAAGCGGGTGACCGCAGGACGGGCGCCGGGCACCGCCCCGACACGACCTCCTCGACGGCGTCGACCAGGACCACGTCCTTCGCGCCGGGGAACCGGTCCCGGAGCCGGGCACGGGTCACCAGCACCTTCGCCTCCGCCGTGGCCATCAGCTCGGCCAGCCGGGCGTCCGGGTGTCCCAGGTCGAGGGGGAGCACCGCGCCTCCCGCCTGCAGCACGGCCAGCGTCGCGACCACCGCCGCCGCACACCGCGGCAGGCCGACCGCGACCACCGACTCCGGGCCGACGCCGGCCGCTTCGAGCCGGGCAGCGAGCGCTCCGGCACGCCGCCAGAGATCGACGTAAGTGGTGCTGCCCTGCTCGTCCACCACGGCGACGGCGTCCGGCGTGGCTTCCGCCGCCTCGGCCACGAGCGCGTGCATCGCGACCGGCCGGCCGAGCGGGACCGCCGTGTCGTTCCACCGGGCGATCCGGGTGAGGTCGCCGGCGAGGTACGGCTCGGCGGGGCGGGGATCGCGCGTGACGTCCGCGGCGATCTCCCCCAGCGCCGCGAGGTACCGGTCGAGCACTTCAGTGATCTGCTCGGCGGGGAACTGGGTGCGGTCGTGGGACAGCATCATGACCAGGCCGCCGTGGTCGCGCGAGCGGGCGAACGCGGCGGCGAACGGGATGTCGGTGGTCTCGAGGTGGTCCCGCTCGACGAGCGTCACCGGGGCGTCGTCCTCGAGCGCGTCGTAGACGTGGAAGTCGCGGTAGTCGAACCCGGTTTCGAACAACGGCGACCGGCCGGCCAGCCGCTGGATCTCGAACAACGGGTAGCGCCGGTGCGGCAACAGGGCGACCTGGGCGGCGTGGACGTCACGGATCAGTTCCGCCCAGCTCGGCCGGTCGACCCGGACCCGCACCGGGACCATGTTGAGGAACAGGCCGAGAACCTGGTCTCCCGTGGCGGTTTCCGGCCTGCCGTGCGAGACGATCCCGGTCAGCACCTCGGGTTCCCCGCTCAGCAGGCCCAGCACCCGGACGTGGGCCGCGAGCAGCACCGCGCGCAGCGGCACCCGCAGCCGTTCGGCGACCTTCACGAGCCGCTCGGTGAGCTCCGGATCGAGATCGGCGGTGGCGTGGTCGCACACCGTCGGGCCGTCGAGCGGGTGGCCCGGCCACCGCGGCACCCGGGTCGCCGGGCTGCCGGTGACGACGCCGCGCCAGAACTCCGCAGTCTCGGCCGAGGCGATCGCGTCCCGCTCGGCGGCGACGAAGCCCGCGAAGGTGTCGTCGAGCGGCGCGGCGGAAGAAGTCCGGCCGCGGAGGCCGTCGTTGTACCGGCGCAGGATCTCCGTGACCAGGCTCGCCGCGCTCCAGCCGTCGAGGATCGCGTGGTGGAAGCTGATGTTGAGCGCGAACCGGTCGTCCGGCAGCAGGTGCACCGCCACCCGCACGAGCGGCGCGACGGTGAGGTCGTAGCCGCGGAACTGCTCCTCGAGCCGCCACTGCCGCAGGGTTTCCGCGGCGTCGGCGGCGGGCGAGCCGCTGAGATCGGTGACCACCACCGGCAACTCGACGCGGTCGTGCACCAGCTGCACCGGCTCCGAAAACCCGGTCAGGTCGAACGACGTGCGCAAGACCGGGTGGCGCGCGAAAACGGCTTCGACCGCGGTCTCGAGAGTGACCCGGTCGAACGATCCCGCCAGCGTCAGGGAAAACACGTCGTGGAACATCGCCGTCCGCGTTTCCCGCAGGCCGTGGTAGAGCATGCCGGACTGCAGCGCGGCGAGCGGATAAGCGTCCTCGATCATGCGGGGTCCTCCGGGTTCGTGGCCGACAGCCGCGCCCGGTCGGCGGCGCTGAGCATGTCGAACGGGGTGCGGGCCGGCCCGGTCCCGGACGGCTCCTGGCCGCCGCGCTCGCCGAGCAACCGGCCGAGCGCACGCGGTGTGGGGTGGGTGAAGAGTTCCGCGAGGGTGACCGGGTAACCCGCCTCGCGCAGCCCGGACAGCACCTTCAGACTTCGGATCGAATCGCCGCCCACGGCGAAGAAGTCGTCCTGGGCCCCGATACCGGTGACGCCGAGCACGGCTGCCCAGATGCCGCCGATCACGGTCTCGGAGCCGGGCGCCAACGGCGTGGCGGAGCCACCTGTCGTGACCGCCGGGGACAGCGCGGCGAGCGCCACCCGATCGAGCTTCCCGTTCGCAGTGACCGGCATGCGATCGACGCGGACCCACTGCCGGGGCACGCAGTGCTCCGGCAGTGAGCGCCGCAGCCGGTCCGGCCAGTCGACGTCTTCCGGGGTTCCCGGTTCCGGGACGACGTAAGCCACCAGCCGGCCGTCGCCGGCCAGCACCGCCGCGGCGCGGACGTCCGGTTCCGCCAGCAAAGCCGTTTCGATCTCCCCGAGCTCGATGCGAAACCCGTTGATCTTGACCTGGTGGTCCAGCCGGCCGAGGTATTCGACGGTCCCGTCCCGCCGCCACCGGGCCAGATCGCCGGTGCGGTAGAGCCGCTCGCCCGCCGGGCCGAACGGGTCCGGGACGAACCGCTCCGCGGTCAGTGCCGGCCGGCCGAGGTAACCGCGGGCCAGCTGGACCCCGCCGAGGCACAGCTCGCCGGGCACGCCGATAGGCACCCTCCGCCGGGCGTCGTCGAGGATCTCCAGCCGGGTGTTGGCGACCGGCTTTCCGATCGGCACGCCATCCGCAGGACCGAGCCCCCGGCAGGACTGCCAGGTCACGTCGACCGCGGCTTCGGTGGGGCCGTAAAGGTTGTGCAGCTCGGTCCGCGGCAGCGCGGTGCAGGCCCGGGTGACGAACTCCACGGGGAGCGCCTCGCCGGAGCAGAAGATCCGGCGCAGACCCGGAAGGCGCGCCCCGAGGTCCGGCTCGTCGAGGAAGGCGTCCAGCATCGACGGCACGAAGTGCACCGTGGTGACGCGCTCGCGCTCGATCAGGTCGGCGAGGTACCCGGAGTCGCGGTGTCCCTCGGGACGCGCCACGACGAGGCTCGCGCCGACGGCGGGGGCCCAGAAGTATTCCCACACCGAGACGTCGAAGCTGAACGGCGTCTTCTGCAGGACCCGGTCCCCGGCCGTGAGCGGGAAGTACTCCTGCATCCACGCGAGCCGGTTGACCATCGCCCGGTGGGAGACCCCGACGCCCTTGGGCCGGCCGGTCGACCCCGACGTGTAGATCACGTAGGCGAGCGAGTCCGGCGGCACCGGCACGGGCAGGCCGATGCCGTCGCCCGGCCCACCCTCGTCGTCGACGAGCACGGGACGCGCGAAGCGGCCGGCAAGGTCGGCGCCGGTCACGACCGCGACGGGTTTCGCGTCGCCGAGCATGAACTCGAGCCGTTCGGCCGGGTACCCGGGCTCCAGCGGCAGGTACGCCGCGCCTGCGGCGTGGACCGCGTGCAGGGCCACGACCTGGTCGACGCCCCGCGTGAGGCAGACGCCCACCACCGTGTCCGGCGCGGCGCCGGCCCGGCGCAGGCGGCCGGCCAGCGCGCTCACCTTGGCCACGAGCTCGCCGTAGGTGAGCCAGGTGCCCTCGAACCCGAGTGCCGGGGCGTCGGGCGTCGCCGCCGCCCGGGCGAAGAACTGCTCGGAAAGCGTCTGCCGTCCGTACGTCGTGTCGGTGCGGTTCCACTCCTCGATCGACGCCCGCTCGTCGGCGGTCAGCAGCGGCAGTACGGAAATCCGGCGACCGGGGTCCGCCACCGCCGCGGTCAGCAGCTCGCGCAGGTGCTCTCCGATGCGCTCGGCGCGCTTGGCGTCGAAGAGGTCAGCCGCCGCGTCCAGGTCGCAGCGGAGCCTGCCGTCGACCTCGGTGACGCCGAGGTTGAGGTCGAACTTCGCGACCCTGGTGTCCACCTGGACGGGGCTGATCTCCAGCCCGCCCGACCGCCGTGGCGGCGGCGGGGTGTTCTGCAGCGCGAGCATCACCTGGAACAACGGGTTCCGGCTGAGGTCACGCGCCACGCCGAGCCGGTCGACGAGCGTCTCGAACGGCACGTCCCGGTGTTCGTATCCGGCGAACGCCGTTGTCGTCGTGGCCCGGACCAGTTCGGCGAAGGTCGGGTCACCACCGAGGTCGCCACGCAGGACGAGGGTGTTGAGGAACAGCCCGACGACTCCTTCGTGGCTTTCCGGCCGGATCGAAATCGGCGTGCCCACCGGGATGTCCGTCCGGCCGGTGTAGCGGGCCAGCAGCGCCTGCCAGCCGGCCAGCAGCACCGTGAACAGCGTCGCGTCCTCCTTGCGCGCCAACAGGTGCAGCCCCGTGGTGAGGTCCGCGTCGAACCAGAAGGTGACCCGGTGCCCGCGGTGGCTCGGCCGCGGCGGCCGGGGCCGGTCGGCCGGCAGCTCCAGCACCGACGGCAGCCCGGCGAGGGTCTCCTGCCAGTAGCCCAGCCCGGTCTCGTCGACGCCGGCCGTCTGCTGTCCGACCGCGAACTCCGCGTACGACACCGGAAGCGGCTCCCACGCCGGGGTGTGCCCGGCCCGGATGTCCTCGTAGGCCTGGAACAGATCGGTCAGCAGGATCGACAGCCCCCAGCCGTCGAGCACGATGTGGTGGACGGTCAGCAGGAGGTCGTGTTCCTCCGGGCCGAGGCGCACGAGCCGGAGCCTGGCCAGCGGGCCGGTCTCCAGGGAGAAGCGACGGCGGACCTCCTGCCGCGCGATCCGCTCGGACTGCGCGCGGCGCTCGGCCGCGGACGCGCCGTCCGGCTCGTCGAACACCACCGGCACTTCGACCGAAGGCAGTACCTGCTGCCAGGGCTCGCCCTCCGTTTCCGGGAAGACCGTGCGCAGAGCTGGGTGCCGTTCGACGACCGCCGCGAAGGCCGCCGCCAGCGCGGTGCGGTCGAGGTCGCCCGTGATCCGCCAGGCGGACAAGGTGTTGTAGCCGACGCCGTCCGGATCGAGCCGGTCCAGGAACCACAGCCGCTGCTGGGTGTGGGACAGCGGCGGGCGGGCGCCGACAGCGACGGGCGCGGGCCCGGCCGCCGGTGCCGTGGTGCGGACGCGCCGCTCGAGCGCCGCCCGCTGGGCCCCGGTCAGGGACGCCAGTCTTTCCAGCAGCTCAGTCATCGGAGCCGTCCTCCTCCACGTCGGCCAGGATCCGGTCCCCGTCCGGCCGGTCCTGCAGTTGCGCGGCGAGCACCAGCAGCGCGAGGTCGGCGACCGTCGGCTGGTCGAAGCACCAGCGCAACGGCACGGCCACCCCGTGGCGCTGCCTGATCCGCTGGACGACCTGGGCTGCCATCAGCGAATGCCCGCCCACGGCGAAGAAGTCGTCCGCCGTGCCGATGTCATCACTCCCGGTCAGATCGGCCCACAGGGCGCAGAGTTCCCGTTCGAGATCGGTCGACGGCGCGACGTACTCGCCGAGTTCACCCGCCGGCTCCGGCTCGCCGGGCTCGGCGGCACGCACGGGTGCCGCGGCGTCCGGGTCGCCGAACCCGGCGATCGAGCGGTCCGGCTCGGCCACCACGGCTTCGAGCACCTGGCCGAGCCGCCCGGCGAACCGCCGGACGGTCGCCTCGTCGAACAGGTCGGTGCGGTACTCGAGCTCGGCGGCGCACCCGGCCGGTGTCTGCTGGAACAGCACCGCGAGGTCGGCCGCGGCGGTCGCGGTGTCCACCGGTTCGGCCTGGAAGGTCACCTCGTCCAGCACCACCGGCTCCCGCTCTTCGGCGGCCAGCGCGAACAGGACGTTGACCCAGGGGTTGTTACCGAAACTCCGTCGCGGCGCGAGGTCCTCGACCAGCGCTTCGAACGGTAGATCGCGGTTCGCCATGGCCGCCACGGCCGTCGCGGTCACCCGCCCGAGCAGCTCGCGGAACGTCGGCGCGCCGGACACGTCCGTGCGCAGCACCACCGTGTTGCCGAAGTACCCGACCGTGCCTTCCAGCTCCGGCCGGGGCCGGAACGCCGTGGGCACCCCGATCGCGATGTCCTCTTGCGCGGTCAGGTCGCGCAGGGCGACGAGCGTCCCGGCGAACAGGACCATGAACAAGGTCGCGCCCGCCGTCGCGCCCAGTGCACGCAGCTTCTCGATCGTCCCGTCGGCCACCTCGAACCGCACACGCGAACCCGCGGCGCCGACCTCCGCCGGCCGCGGCCGGTCGGTGCGCAGCTCCACCCGGGGTGGCAGGTTCGCCAGCCCGCTGCGCCAGTGCGCCAGCTGGCCGGCCCAGGCGTCACCGGCCAGCACGTCCCGTTGCCAGGCGGCGTAGTCGGCGTACTGGGCGGCCAGCGGCGGCAGGCCGGCTTCCCGGCCGGCTCGCCGGGCCGCGTAGAGCCGGCCCAGCTCGCGGTGGAGGATCACCATGGACGACGCGTCCGTGGCGACGTGGTGCAGGCTCAGCAGCAGCAGGTGCTCGTCCTCGGCCAGCCGGAGGCACAGCACCCGGACCGGGATCTCCGCGGAGAGGTCGAACGGGCGCTCGCTGTACGCCTCGAGCGACCGGCGCACCTCGTCGTCGAGTTCGTCGTCGTCGCAGGCCGAGAGGTCGGCCGACGCGAACGGGATCACCGGCGCCCGCTCGATCACCTGGAGGAGCGCGTCGCCGTCGGCAACGAGACGCGTCCGCAGCACCTCGTGCCGCTCGACCAGCGCGGTCACGCACTCGCGCAGCAGGGCCACGTCGACCGTGCCGAGCAGGCGCACGGCGAGGTTCGTGTTGTACAAGGCACTTTCGGGCGCGAACTGGTTGAAGAACCACATCCGGCGCTGACCGGGGGACGCCGGGATCGGCTCGGCGCGCGACACCGGCCGTACTGGTGGCAGCACGTCGCCGGTGTCACCGGATGGCAGCCGCCGGGCGATTTCGCCCGGGGTCGGCGCCTCGAACACGAGCTTGACCGGGATCTCGACGGCGAACTCCGCGCGCAGGCGGGAAATCAGCTTGGCCGCCAGCAGGGAATGGCCGCCCAGGTCGAAGAAGCCCTCGTCGGCGCCGACCGCTGGGCGGCCGAGGAGGTCCGCGAAGATCGCTGCGATCCGCCGCTCGGCAGTGCCATCGACGGTCACCCCGGCCGCCGTGTCGAACTCCGGCGCGGGCAACCCGGCGCGGTCCAGCTTTCCGTGGCGGGTCAAGGGAAACGCCGCGAGCACGTGGACGGATTCGGGCACGAGGTGAGCCGGCAGGCGCCGCGCGGCTTCGGCGCGGACGGCGTCGGCGGTGATCCGCGCAGCCGACCGCACGTGGGCCGCGAGACGGTGACCACCGTCATCGGCGGGCCACGGGACGACGACCACGTCGTCGACACCGGGAATGGTGCGCAGTGCCAGTGCGACCTCGGTGGGCTCGACCCGGAAGCCGCGCACCTTCACCTGGTCGTCGGCCCGGCCGAGGAAGTCGAGCGAGCCGTCCGCGCGGCGGCGGACGCGATCACCGGTGCGGTAGAGGCGGGCCCCGGGCACGCCCCCGAACGGGTCGGGGACGAAGGCCGCCGCGGTCGCCGCGGGCCGGCCGACGTAACCACGGCTGACGGTCGCGCCGCCTATGCAGAGCTCACCCGGTTCGCCGTCCGGCACCGGATCACCGGATTCGTCCAGCACGTACAGGGCAGCGTTGCGCATCGCCGGTCCGAGCGGAGTGCCGGGACCGGGCGGGCGGGCCGCGGCCGCGTCGGTCAACGCGGCGACGCCGACCGTCGTCTCGGTCGGGCCGTAGTGGTTGATCACCGCACAGCCCGCGCGCAAGCGCGTCAGCCCGGTGAACCACTCCCGGGTGGACGGTTCGCCGCCGAGGACGAGGGTGCGGCGCGGCATCAACGCGGCCGCGTCGCCGTCCTGCTGCAGGGCGGCCAGGTGCGACGGCGTGATCTTGACGTGGTCGACCCCGGCCTCGCGCAGGTGCGCGGCCATCCACCGGGCGTCCGCGGCCCGTTCGGGCGGGACGAGCCACAGTGCGCCGCCGGCGGCGAGCGCCGGGTACAGCATCGTCAGGCAGGAGTCGAAGGTCACCGGCTGGACCATCGCGAAGACCTCGCCCGGCTTCGCGCCGAGCACCGGCAGAACCTGTTCGACGTAGGCCGCCAAGTTCCCGTGCGTGACCCCGACCCCTTTGGGACGCCCGGTCGAGCCCGACGTGTGGATGACGTAGGCCAGGGCATCCCGGGAAACCGGGGCCGCCGGTCCGGGCGGCCACGGCTCATCGACCACACTTCCGAACTCGAGCACGGGAATCCCGCACCCGGCCAGGCGTCCGGCACCGGCGGCGTCGGCCAGGACCAGCGACGCGCCCGCGTCACCGAGCACGAACTCCAGGCGCTCGCGCGGATCCGCGATGCTCAGGGGCTGGTAGGCCGCGCCGGCCTTCAGCACGCCGAGCATCGCCGTCACCACGTCCACGCCGGTCTCGAAGGCGAGCGCGACCACGGTTTCCCGGCCGGCGCCGAGGGCCGCGAGCCGGTTCGCCACGGCGTCGCTTCCCCGGTCGAGTTCGCGGTACGTCGTCCGGCGTCCCGTGGTGTCGGCGACGGCGAGCTCGCCGGGCCGGAGGTCCGCCCACCGCGCGACGGTCCGGTGCACCAGGCCCGCCGCGGCCGACGCCGCGGTGAGCAGGCTTTCGGCGGTCACGCCCGCTCCATCTCGCGACGCAGGCCGGCCGGGCGCATGTCGGTCCAGACCTCGTCGACGTGGGCGAGACAGTCCGCCCGCGTACCGGCGAACCCACCGTCGGCCCACCCCGCCGGAAGCGCGCGTTCCGCCGGCCAGATCGAGTATTGTTCCTCGTCGTTCACCACGACCACGAATCGGTCACTCAAGACGGCTCCCCTTCAATCGCATCTTCATCGACGTTAGCAATGCGCCCGTATCGAAAGCGCATTCCCGGAATTGCTCAGGCGACCGGCCGCGGCCGCCGGTTCCGGCCGAAAGCGGGCAGCGCCAGCAATGCGGCCCGGTCGAGTTTCCCGTTGGCGGTCAGCGGCAAGGATTCGAGCACCACGAAACCGGCGGGGATCATGTGTTCCGGCAGGAGTTTCCCGGCGTGCGCGCGCAGCGCCGCGACCGGCACCGGCGCCGCACCGGCCCGGCCGACGACGTAGGCGACGAGCCGCCGCGCGCCGGGCCGGTCCTCGCGCACGACGACGGCGGCCCGGCTCACCCCAGGGTGTTTCGCGAGCACCGCTTCCACCTCGCCGGGTTCGACCCGGAACCCGCGGATCTTGACCTGCAGGTCCGCCCGGCCGCAGAACTCGAGCTTTCCACCGGGCCGGCGCCTGCCGAGATCCCCGGTGCGGTACATCCGGCCACCGTCGGCCCGCACGACGTCGGGCACAAAACGTTCCGCGGTGCGCGCGGGCTGGTTCAGGTAACCATTCGCGATTCCCGCACCCCCGAGGTAAATTTCGCCGATTTCCCCGCCGGGAACCGGCTCGAGCCGGGAATCGAGCAAATACACCTGCTTGTGTTCCACCGGATCGCCGATCGGAACCGGACCACCGGTGAGATCTTCCGGCCGCACCACGTGGCACGTCGTGAATCCCATGCTTTCGACCGGGCCGTACCCGTTGCTCACCCGGAGGCCCGGAAACCGGCTCAGCGCGCGGGCGATGTGCTCGGCCGACGCGACCTCGCCGCCGGTGAACACGTGCCGGACCCCGGCGAACGCCGCGGGGTGCTCGTCGACCAGATAGTTGAAGAGGCTCGACGACAGCTGCAGCATCGTGACAGCGTGGACGGCGACCAGTTCCTCGATCAGCGCCGGGTCCGGGCTCTGGCCCGGCTGGAGCACACAAGTCCCGCCGAAGAGCAGCGCGCCGAAGAGTTCGAGCGCGAAGCCGTCCCAGGACACCGGCGAACACTGCAGGAACACCTCGCCCGGCCCGAACTTCGCGTACGACTGCCCGGAGTAGGTGCCGAGGAGCGCCCGGTGCGGCGCAGCGACACCCTTCGGCCTGCCGGTCGACCCCGACGTGTACATCACGCAGGCGGTGTCGCCGGGGTGGCCGGCCACCGCGGGGTTCGCCGTCCCGATGACGGCTTCACCGGCTGAAGGTGGCTCGACGACGACCTGCTCGCCGGCCAGCTGCCCGCGCAGCCGCGGTGACGACACGACGACCGCGCTGCCGCTGTCGGCCAGCGCCGCGTCGAGCCGCGCCGCCGGGAAGTGCGGGTCCAGCAGGGCGTACCCGGCTCCGGCCTTGAGGACGGCGAGCAGGGCGACGACGAGCTCGACGCCGCGTTCGACGTGGACACCGACCACGTCACCCCGGCCGACGCGGCGGGCGATGAGCCGGCGGGCGAAGACGTTCGCCCGGTCGTTCAGCTCGGCGTAGCTCAGGCGCGTCCCCTCGAACACCAGGGCCACCGCGTCGGGCGTGACCGCCGCCTGCTGCTCGAACAGCTGGTGCAGGCGGAGGTCGGCGACGGGCGGCGGCGGCGCCGGAAGCGTGCGCACGTCGGCTTCTCGCAGGCAAGCGGCCCGGCTCGCCGGGCCGTGCACGACGGACCAGCCGCCGGGGACCGAGTGGGCAGCCGGCCAGAGCGAAAGCTGCCCGGCCGCGCCGCCCACCAGCAGGTAACAGCCGCCGTCGTCATCGAACGGATTCGTCATCGCGTTCCTCCCGGATCCGGCCCACGGTTTCGCCACCGGGACGCCACACGTCCTCGGCGCGCAGGGCGCGCCCGGAGTACTTGCCGAGTGCGCTGACCAGCAGCTGGAGCTCCAGCCGCAGGCAGGACACCAGCCGCACCAGGCCGGCCGCCGCGTCCTCGTCCACCGCCAGCAGGGCCGCGCGGCCGAGGCCGGCCGCGCGGGCACCCAGCGCCAGCGCCTTCACCACCCGGGCTCCTTCCCACATCCGGCCGGAGACGAGCAAGCAGCCGGGCCCGGTCTCGATCCGGCGGAGGCACTCGGCGAGCGGAAGACCGAGGTGCTCGAGCGCCACCTCCGGCGCCCACCCCGTGCCGCCCTCGGCGCCATCCACCGTGACCGCGTCCGCACCCGCGGCCCAGGCGACCGCGGCCGCACCGCCGACGTCCCGGCCGGGCGGCAGCTTCACCCACACCCGTGCACGGGGATAGTTGTTGCGCATGAACCGGATCTGCTGGCGCAGGATCTCTTCGGTGAAGGTGCCCGGGGTCGCGCAGCGCAGCACGCGGCGGCCGTCACGCAGGACGTCCGCGGAACGGTACCGGCCGGTGGACACGGTCGCCGCCGTACTGTCCACAATGGCCATACCGCCGAGCCCCGGCTTGGCCCCCTGGCCGACCTTGAGCTCGAACGCGAGCCGCCCGGAATCCAGCAGCGGCTGCGCTTCGGGCGCGCTGTACACCAGGTTCCACACCTCGGCGTCGGCGTCCTCCGTGCTCTGCTGGACGACGACGCCTCCGCTCGCCCCCGGCAGCGCGTCCGTGTACGCCAGCAGCCTTGCGGTCAGCCCGCGCACGGCATCCGCCTCGGACCGGGAACCGCTCGTCGGCACCACGTTCTCCCCGATGACCATGGGGATCCCGAGCGCCCCCGCCTGCGCGCTGACGGCGACCGCAAGGGACGAACCGGCCCGGGTGGAGCCGAAGGCCGAGACGTAGAGGGGCAGTTCGGACCGGAACCCGCCGATCTCGGTTTCCAGCGTGACGTCGTCGTGGCCGGGCTCCCGACCCAGGTCGATCAGCTTCTCCAGCCGTTCCGGCACGAAGACCGGAGGCACGAGACGCACTGCGTCGAGCTCGTCGCCCCTGTTGCCCGCCGTTCCGGCGCCGTACAGACCGCGACCGTACTCATCCTCGGCGGGGAACGCCGCCGCGGCGCCGGATCGAGCCCGTTCGCGGACGGCCGCCTCGGGGAACCCGCGGGCCTCGAGGCCCGTCACGGCGAGACCACGCCGGCCAGCTTCGGGAACGCGCTCGCCTGCCACACCGCGCCGAGACCGGCCACGTAGCGGGTCAGCCGTTCGAGCCCGAGGCCGAACCCGGCGCTCGCCGGGATCCCTTCGCGCACCAGGTCGAGGTACCAGCCGTACTTGGCCGGGTTCTCGGCGGTCTCCCGCATCCGCGTGACGATCCGGGCGTAGTCGTGCTCCCGCTCGCCGCCGCTGACCAGCTCGCCGTACGCCTCGGGGGCGATCAGGTCGAAGTTGCGCAGCCGGCCGGGCTCCCGATCGTCTTCGCGGTCGTAGAACCCGCGGGCCCCCTTCGGATAACCGGTGACGAAAAACGGCCGCCC
The DNA here is from genome assembly GCF_040682775.1 of Amycolatopsis sp. NPDC051106. Classification (NCBI taxonomy): domain Bacteria; kingdom Bacillati; phylum Actinomycetota; class Actinomycetes; order Pseudonocardiales; family Pseudonocardiaceae; genus Amycolatopsis; species Amycolatopsis sp. NPDC051106. Next base: position 76,978 of record NZ_JBFBBQ010000024.1, read on the forward strand.
GGCCTTTCCCGACAGCAGTGCCTCCCCTTCCCAGTCGAGCTCGGCGTCCGGGTTCTGGGCGTGGCCGAACCGCCGGAGGTCGGCGACCGCCTCGGAGTGGGTGACCCGGTCGAACGGCTGTGTGAGCAGCTCGACGAACGACGCCGGGTCCCGCCCCAGCAAGGCCAGGTCCGCGGCACCTTCGGTCACGACCGCCGAAACCGCGTGCCGCACCACGGATTCGGCGACGGCCATCACCTCCTCGCCCGACGCGCCGGCAGCCTCGACGTCAATCTGGTGGAACTCGACCAGGTGCCGGCCCGTGCCCTGGGTTTCGGGCGGCTCGAGCCGGACGTTGGGCGCCACCGTGAAGATCCGATCAAAGCCGAGCAACGCGGCCTGCTTGTAGAGGATCGCGCTGGTCATCAGCTTGTACCGGTGGCCGTAGAAGTCGACGTCGACCTGCTTGGAACCCCGGCCGCCGGGGTCGGTGACCGGGCCGATCACCGGCAGCAGCAGCTCCGTGAAACCCGCGTCCCGCAGGCACTCGCGCGCGGCGGTGACGATGCGGTTCTGGATCCGCAGCGCCGCCTGCGTGACGGGGCTGCGAAGGTGCTCCCCCGGATCCCGGCCGTACTCGTTCATGTCGCCCTCCCGATCGGTGTGGTGGTACTTCGCTGCGCCCCCGCGATCCGGTCGAACCTGTCGCGCACGAAAGACAGCGAGGCCAACAGGTCCGCGGAAGTCGGGGCAGGCCCCCCGCGGCGGCTCGTGACGCCGTCGATCGGCAGTCCGCCGACGTCCGCCCAGCGCAGGCGGCCGTCGGCCCCCAGCCGGCTGCGGGTCCGCCGGGCGTTGTCCGGGTGGAGGCAGAACGGCACGTCCAGCCGCCCCAGCCGGAAGGCCTCCACCAGCGCCCGGCCGATGTCGCCGTCGAGCTCCAGCACGCCACGCACGAGCGCGCTCGCCTCGGCCAGCACCGGGGACTCCGGACCGGCCGGCTCGGGTGCCCGGTTCGCCGCCGCTGCCGACAGGCTCGCGATCTGCAGCGCCTGGACGTTTTCGAGGACGGACGGGATCCGCTCGGACTCGGCGACCGTCTTGACGATCAGCCGGGCGGCCCCGCACTCGGCCGCCAGCCTCGCAGACTCTTCGAGCAGGAGCAGCGCGCCCGCGTGGGTCCGCGGGAACAGCCCCATGTACGCGTAAACGACCAAGTGCCAGTCGATGTCGGCGAGATACCGGCCGGCGAGCGTGCGCAGCGCGTGCAAGGCTTCCCGGTCCTGACCCGGGTGCGCCAGCTGGGCGTAGCTCAGCGAAACCGACCGCAGGCCGTGCTGCTTGAAGAACATCGCCTCCAGGAGGCTCACCGCGACCAGCAGACCGGGAGGGCACAGTTGTCCCATCAGGCAGCCACCGAACGTCTCCAGGTGCGGCTCGATCCCGGCGTCGCGCAGCTGGACGAGCAGCGCACAGCTCTGTTCCCAGTTGCGCACCGAATGCCGCAGCGGCGTTCGGCCGTACGGCAGGCAGTACGAGACAGGCCCACCCTCGGTGGCGTCGAGCCCGGCCAGCATCAGGGCGGTCATGATCCGCTGCGGGATCGCCGAGCCGTGCCGCACCTGGACCGGGAAGTCCGCGCCGGACACACCGGCCAACACCCTCCGATTGGTCCGCTGGCCGTGCGCGACGAGCGGGTACCCGTTCAACGGCGTACCCGAGCAGAGGGCCTGGCGCGCCGACTCGTGGTCGCCGACCCGGGTGTAGCTGTCGAGGGTCAGTGTGCCGACCGTGGTCGCCGTCGCGTCCCGGACCGCGAGCAGCGCCGACCGCATGGTGCCCGGATCGCTGAAGCCCATCCGGGGCTGGACCACGAGCCGCCCCGCCCGGTGCGCACGGGTGACGAAGTCCGCGAACGCGTTCCCCGTCGGGGCCGGTGCGGCGGAAGTCCCGGTCAGCACCGGACACCGGCCCCGATCCGGTCCACGAACCGCCGGAACGCGGCCAGGCCGGCGGCGTCGTGCCCGAACACCGCCGTGAAGCCCGCGTCGAGGAGGCTCCCGGCTGATCCGGCGGGATCTTCCTGTCCCGTCCCGAGTTTCCCGCCGATCACCAGCGGGACGGTGCCGAGCCCGGGTGCCGCTCGCAGAGTGCGGGCAAGCCTGCCCCCTTCGTCGGCGCCGTGCCCGTTCACGGTGCTGACGACGACCAGGTCCGGTCTGCGACGCAAGCATTCCTCGCGCAGCAACGCATCCGGCACACACGGCCCGAGGTTGACCACGCGATGTCCCCACTCCCGCACCAGCAGTTCGAGGAAGATCAGGTTCCAGGTGTGCGAGTCGGACGCGATCGTGGTGATGACCACCTCGAGCCCGCCCATGGCGGCTGGTGGCCGAGATGTCCCTAGCCCGCTTCGCACTGTCGCTCCCATCACCGGTCGTCCCGTTCCTCGATGCCGACGCTAAGCCGGAGACGTATCGAGATCGCACGGAAGCGGGACTACGGCCCGGCGAGCACCCCGGTTCCGGCCTCGCCGCGCAGCAGTGCGGCGTGCAGCTCCGACAGCTGCCGCCGGGGGTCGAGGCCCACCTCGTCGCGCAGGCGCGCCCTCGCCGTGGTGAACACCTCCAGCGCGGCCGTCCGCCGGCCCGACCGGTCGAGCGCGAGCATGTACAGCTCGATCAGCCGCTCCCGCAACGGGTAGCGCGCGGTCAACGCGGCCAGTTCCCCCACAACGGCCCGGGAGCGGCCCAGGGCCACCTCGAGCTCCAGCAGGTGCTCGAGCGCCGCCAGGCGTTCCTCTTCCAGCTGGTACACGTCGATGTCCAGGACGCTCGAACCCGCGCCGCCGAACAGGGGACCACGCCAGAGTGCCAGTCCCCGGCGCAGTTCTCCGGCCGCGCGCGCGTAGTCCCCCGCGTCCGTCAGCCCGGCGGCCGTCAGGGCCCGGACGCGGAAGACGTCCAGATCGAGCTGGCCGTCGGCCACGGTGATGACCAGACCCTGACCGGCCCGGCGGATTGGGGCGGCCTGGCCGGTGGCTTCGGAGATCGTGCGGCGGAGGATCGCGACCACGTTGCGGATCTGCGCACCGGCGCTGCGTGGCGGCCGCCCCTCCCACAGCACGTCCGCCAGCCGGGCAACGGTTGTCGGCCGGCCGGCGTCGAGCAGCAGCACCCCCAGTGCCTTCCGTTCCCGCGGCCCGCCGACGGAAAACTCCACGTCCCCGGTCACGGTGGTGACCGGCCCGAGTATCTTGTAAGACAGCATTCCCACTCCCCTTGGTCGTCCCCTCGGCGCTTTTGCCGCACAAAACGGACATCGACAAGTTGCGCCGGGACCGGGGCGAGATACATGGGAGAGGACAACCGACAGCGCGAACTCACGTACGCCTTCGCGTTCGTACGATCGGTCACCGCGTCACCAGGGCACCGCTCCGGTCTCCGCCGGAACACTAGGAGCGGACGCTATCGCTGTCCTATTCGCCAGGTACCTGGCTCGCGAGAGCCGTCCGGCACCGCTGGCACGTCACCCGGTCGTCGCCGAGCGCGGCCAGGTGGTCCCGCGCGTTGCGAGCCGCCGCGATTCCGGCGGGGTACCGGTCGAGCGCGGTTTCCCAGTGCCGGCGGGCGCGTTCGGCGTCACCGGCGGCCAGCGCGACGTGGGCCAGGCCTTCGCAGGCTCGTCCGACGAGCAACGGCAGGTGCAGTTCCGTCGAACGTGAATGCGCTTGTTCGAACAGGCGCGCGGCCTCGGCGAGCAGTCCGGCCGCGAGCGCCGTTTCCCCGAGCATCGTCAGCACGTCGCACTCGACCTCGCCGATGTTCGCCGCCCGGCTGAGCTCCAGCGCCTCCCGTCCGAGTTCTCGGGCCCGCCCGAGGTCGCCGAGCTCGCGGTGCGCCGCTCCCAGCCAGGAAAGCGCGAAGCAGGTGCCTGGCTCGTATCTGATCCGCTTGCTGATCACGAGACCGCGGGTCAGCAGCTCGGCCGCGGTGTCCGGACGCCCGGCCAGCAGGTGCGCCTCACCGATGTTGATGTGCGTGATCGCTTCCCCCTGCCGGAAGTCCAGGTCCTGGCAGATTTCCAGCGCTTCGGAAAAGTAGTGCAACGCGGTTTCGGTGTGCCCCATCCGGGACGCGACCGCCCCGACGTTGTTGGTGAAGGCGGCGTACCCCTGGCGGTCACCCAGGCGCATCGCGATTTCGCGGGCCTGGGAAAAAGTCTGCGAAGCCTCCGGCAGATCGCCGGCGCGGATGCGGGCGATTCCGAGGTTGGCCAGCAGGTAGGCGACGGCGGGCTCGTCCTCCGTCTGCCTGGTCAGCCGGATCGCCTCGAGCAGCAACCTGCGGACCTCGTCGTACCAGCCCCGGTCGCGGAGGATCAGCGCGATATTGGTCAAGGCGGCGGCTTCACCGCGCACGCTGCGATGCCGCCGCGCCGCTGCCAGCGCACCTCGGAAGACGTCCAAGTTCTTCTCCCGGTAGTTGATCCGGGAGAAGAACGGCTCCAGTACGCACGGCAGCTGCCACGCGTAGCCGGCCCAGTCCTCGTCGATGGCCGCGCGCGCCGTCGCCACGAGGTTCTGCAGCTCCGCCTTGAGCAGATCCATGGCCACCGGCTCGGACTCGAACTCGGGCGCATACCGCGGCGGGTGCATGATCTCGGGTTCGATCCGGGAGAAACCGCGCGCGATCGGTCCACAACAGACACTCGCGAGCCGCAGGTAGTGGTCGAACAGCCGGTGCCGCGCCTGGACCCGTTCGGCGTCCTCCCGCTCGTGGAGCACCGTGCGAGCGAAGTCGCGCACGAGGTCGTGCAGCCGGTAGCGGCTCGACGAATGCTGGGTGACCAGGTGCGCCTGCACCAGCCCGTCGAGGAGGTCTTCGGTGGCAGGCAGGGGAAGGTCACCGACCGCCGAGACGGCCGGAGGGTCGAAATCGGTCCCCGGGTGCACCCCGAGCAGGGCGAGCAGCCGGCGCGACGGTTCGTCGAGGTGCCGGTAGGACACCTCCAGGACGGCCGCGACACTCCGGTCGCCGACGGCCAGCAGCCGCGCGCGCTCGGTCTCGTCGCGGAGCAGGCTCGCGAGGTGGCCGACCGTCCACGAGAGGCGGTGCCGCAGCCGGGATGCGGCCACCCGGATGGCCAGCGGCAACCTGCCGCACAGGCGCACGACCTCCGCCACGTCCGTGAGCTCGGCCTCGGTGCCGCGGACACCGGCGACCCTCGTGAACAGCTCGACGGCGTCGTCCGGGGGCAGTACGTCCAGCGACACCGGCACCGCCGCTTCGAGCCCGGACATCCGATGCCTGCTGGTGACGAGTACGGCGGCGGCGCTCGTCCCGGGCAACAGGTGCCGCACCTGTGCTTCGTCGACGGCGTTGTCGAGCACGACGAGGACTCGCCGGCCGGCGAGGTGCGAACGCCACTGCGCGGCGCGGGCCGCGAGGTCGCCGTGGATCCGTTCGGCCGGGTATCCGCTCGACCGCAGCAGCAGGTCCAGGGCTGCGGCCGGGGTCAGCGGGACGTGTCCGGCCGTGTAACCGTGGAGATCGACGAAGTAGTGGCCATCGGGGAACTGGTCCGCCAGCCGATGGCCGAGGTGCACGGCAAGCGTGGTCTTGCCGACCCCGCCCATGCCGTCGATCGCGAGGATGACCGGCCCGGTACCCGGCCGGATCGCGAGTTCGGCCAGCAGCAGCTCGATTTCGGTGTCACGCCCGGTGAAGTCCCGTGTGCCGTGCGGGAGGAAAGAAGGCCGGTCATCCGGCGGCCGCCGCGGGTCCGCCGCTTCGGCCGGCCGGTTCCGCCGCTGCGACGGCGCGAGTTCGCCGAGCAGCTCGGCGTCGCCGCGCAACACCCGGCTGTGCAGCTCCATCAGCTCCGGGCCGGGGTCGAGCCCCAGCTCCGTGGCGAGCGACTGCCTGCCCTCCCGGTACACCTGCAACGCGTCGCTCTGGCGGCCGCTCCGGTAGAGCGCGAGCATCAGAGAACACCGCAACGACTCCCGTAGCGGCTCGCTCGCGACGAGTTCCGTCAGCTCGCCGATGACCTGCTCGTGCTCCCCGAGGTCGAGCCGCAGTGCCACGAGCTTTTCCCGCGCCGCCAATCGTTGTTCGGCCAGTCTGGCGGCGGCGTTGGCGAACCGCGAGCCGCCGACGCCGGCGAAGGCGGGTCCGCGCCACTGGTCGAGGGCAGTCCGCAACGAAGCCACCGCTTCGCCCACCCGGCCGGCTTCCTCGGCGGCGCGGGCAGTCCCGACCGCGTCGAGGAAGCAGGCCAGGTCGAGCTGCTCGGGCCGCACGACGATCCGGTACCCGACGTCGTCGGTGACGATCGTGCTCTCCACGCCACCGTCGACGAGCCAGCGCCGCAGGGCCGCGACCGCGTTGTGCACCTGCTGGCGGGACGTGTCGGGCGGGTCGTCCCACAACTGGTCGATCAGCTGCTCGATGGGCACCACGGTGTTGGCGTTCAGCAGGAGCGCGGCGAGCAAACGCCGCTGACGCGCACCGCGCAACGCACGCATACCCCGGTCGGTTCGAACCTGGACCGGCCCGAGAACACGAAACTCCATCGGACTTTCCCCTCACGCCGTGCCCATTCGGCGTCCGCCAGCAATTTACCGACAGCTTTTGCCACCGGGATGCTCCGAACGGGTTGTTTCGATAGCGGACGTTCTCCGAACCGATAGGGAGCGAGTAGCGACCATCGCTACGGTCTGAACCCGGCTGAATCCAACCAGCCGATCCGGTTACCACAGCCGTTTCGTGGTGGCCGGTTCCGGACATTGTCCTGAAACGACAAGAGGGGCGACAATGAAACGACACTGGCTGCTCGGCACGGCGCTCGCGGCGCTCACCGCACTCACCGTCATCCTCGCCGGGGGGCAGGCCGGGCCCGCTCCCGCCCAGGCCGCTCCGCCGCAGTCACGGCTCGACGGGTCGATCTGCATCGGCTGCTGAGCGACTGTGGCCATCGAGCGCGACGGCGAGCAGGATCAACGCGAAGTGAAAGCCGGCATCGCCGTCACCGGGAGTCTGCTCGCCGTTGCGCTCGTCCTCAGCCTCGTGAACCTGCTCCCCGGCCGGCTCGCCGGCGCCTGGCAGCACCGCCAAGCCGACGTCTACACGGCCTTCTGGCCCCAGGGCTGGTCCTTCTTCGCCGAACAACCCCGAGACGGGGTGCTGGTGGCCTACCGGTGGGTCCCGTCCGGTCCGGGACCGTCACTGACCTTTCCGCTGGGGTCGCCGGAGAACACCACCGGCCTCGACCGCGGCGGCTACACCCGGCTGCTGGAGATCCAGCTCGTCGCCGCCCGGATCCCGGCGGTTGCCTGGCGCGCCTGCGGTGGCGCCCAGGCGGAAACCTGCCTCGCCACCGCTCCGGCGGAGCGGCCGGCCGTCCGGAACGAGGTGACCACCCCGTCGCTGTGCGGACCGGTCGTGTTCGTGGCGCAGCGTGCCACCGCGGCGCTCCGGCTGGCGGCGGTCGAGGTGGCGTGCGGATGAGCGTCCTGCTGGATCGCTGGGTGGCGGCCGCGAGCGTCTTCGAACCCCGGCAGCGCTGGTTCGCGGCCGGGCGCTCCCTGCTCGCCCTCGCCGAGCTGAGCGTCCTGCTGTTCACCTCGGACGACGCACTGTTCCTGGGCACCGCGCAGCTGCCGTCGGGCGCGCGGTGCGCGGGGATCCGCTCGGTCTCCTTCTGGTGCTGGACCGGCGGAGATCCGGGTGCGCAGCCGGCCTGCCGGCTGGTCACCTGCGCGGTCCTCGTCGTCACCGCCGTGGGCTACCGGCCTCGGTGGACCTGTGTCCCGCACTGGTACGTGACCTTCTCGCTCGGCGCGGCGATGACCGTGGCGAACGGCGGCGAGGGCGTCGCCCGGATCGTCACCCTGCTGCTCATCCCGCTCTGCCTGGGCGACGCCAGGCAGTGGCAATGGACGGTGCCCCGTGAGCCGCTGCCCGCCCGCTGGCGGGGCAGCGCCCACGTGGCCGGCCTCGTCATCCGCGCCCAGGTCACCGTGGTCTACCTCGACTCCGCCCTGTCAAAGGTCGTCGTCGCGGAGTGGCGGGACGGGACGGCCTTGAGCGAGGTAATCCTCGATCCCTACTACGGGGCCGCTCCGCTCTGGCAGCACTGGGCCGGCGCTCTCGCCGGCCCAGGCCCGGCGACGGTCCTGCTGGGCTGGGGCACGATCATCGGCGAACTCGCGATCGCGGTGCTCCTGTGGGCGCCGCCCCGGGCCCGCCGGGCCGCCGCCTGGATCGCCGTCCCGCTGCACGGCGGCATCATGGTGCTGATGGGTCTGGTGAGCTTCGGCGCCGTCATGATCGGCGCGGTCCTCCTGGCCGCCTCGTCGGGCACCACCTTTGCCCCGCAGCACCCTTGACCGCAAGCGTGCCACGCGCTAACGGTAGCCGGTCGCGGGACGACTCTTATTTTATGTCGAGAATTAACTAGACCCCCAACCGTCCGAAACTATTGACGCCGTCCCCTTCGCCCGGTGAGGATCGGCCGGTCCGCCGCCGTTCACCGCAGAATGGACCAGACCATGGCCAGAAGATCACGCGCGTGGTCCCGTGCGCGCCGAAGTTCGCTCGTCACCCTGATGAGCCTGAGCCTGCTGGGTGGGGTCGCGCAAGCCGCGCCCGCCCAAGCCGCCGAGCCACCACAGCCCGTGATCGGCCAGCCCGCCAAGGACAAGGACGGCTGCGCCAAGATCGAAAAGAGCCTGCCGACCCTGGCCGACTGGCCGAAGGTCGACAGCCGCTTCAAGGGCAAGGCCGACGACGAGGCGCGCATCGCGCAGATCCTCGCGGGCATGACCCTCGAGGAAAAGGTCGGGCAGATGACGCAGCCCGAGATCACCTCGATCACCCCCGACGAGGTCAAGCAGTACGCCATCGGCTCCGTCCTCAACGGCGGCGGCGCGTGGCCCGGCGGCAACAAGCACGCCACCCAGCAGGACTGGCTGAACCTCGCCGACGCCTACTGGAACGCCTCCAAGACCAGCCGCACGAAGATCCCCGTCATCTGGGGCATCGACGCGGTGCACGGCAACAACAACGTCTACGGCGCGACCGTGTTCCCCCACAACATCGGTCTCGGCGCGGCGCACGACCCGTGCCTGGTGCGTGACGTCGCCGGCGCGACCGCCCGGCAGATCCGCGCCACCGGCCAGGACTGGGCCTTCTCGCCCACCCTCGCCGTCGTCCAGGACGATCGCTGGGGCCGCACCTACGAAGGCTTCTCCGAGGACCCGCGCATCACGCGTTCCTACGGCTTCGAGGCCATCAACGGCCTCCAGGACGGCGCCACCAAGCGCATCGGCTACAACGGCGTCATCGCGACCGCCAAGCACTTCATCGGCGACGGCGGCACGCTCAAGGGCCAGGACCAGGGCGTCAACCCCTCGTCCGAGGCCGACATGATCAACATCCACGGCCAGGGCTACTACGGCGCGCTCGCCGCCGGCACCCAGACCGTCATGGTGTCGTTCAACAGCTGGACCAATGCCGACCTCGGCATCAACGAGGGCAAGCTGCACGGCAGCGACAAGGCGATGAACCAGATCCTCAAGGGCAAGATGGGCTTCGACGGCCTCGTCGTGTCGGACTGGAACGGCATCGGCCAGGTCACCGGCTGCACGAACTCCTCGTGCCCGCAGGCGATCAACGCCGGCATCGACATCGTGATGGTGCCCGCCGACTGGAAGGCGTTCATCACCAACACGATCGCCCAGGTCAAGGACGGCCAGATCCCGATGGCGCGGATCGACGACGCCGTCACCCGCATCCTGCGCGTCAAGATCCGGGACGGCCTGTTCGAGTCGCAGAAGCCCTCCGACCGCTCCTACGCGAACTCCGACGAGGCGCTGAAGGACAACTGGCTGGCCCGCGACGCGGCCCGCGAGTCGCAGACGCTGCTGAAGAACAACGGCAACGTGCTGCCGCTCAAGCCGAAGTCGAAGGTGCTGGTGGTCGGCAAGAGCGCCGACAACATCCAGAACCAGACCGGCGGCTGGACGCTGAGCTGGCAGGGCACCGGCAACACCAACGCCGACTTCCCGAACGCCACCTCGATCCTGACCGGCATCAAGCAGGACCTCGGCGACGCGAACGTCACCTTCGACGAAAAGGGCGACATCGACCCGAAGGGCTACGACGCCGTCATCGCCGTCATCGGTGAGACGCCGTACGCCGAGGGCGTCGGCGACCTGACCCGCAAGACCCTCGAGGCGTCGAAGCTCTACCCCGAGGACCTGGCCGTGCTGGACAAGGTCAGCGGCAAGGGCACCCCGGTCGTCACCGTCTACGTCGGCGGCCGCCCGCTGTACATGAACAAGGAGATCAACCGCTCCGACGCGTTCGTGGCGGCCTGGCTGCCCGGCACCGAGGGCGGCGGCGTCGCCGACATGCTGGTCAAGGGCAAGGACGGCACCGGTTACCAGGGCACGCTGTCGTACTCGTGGCCGAAGAGCGCGTGCCAGTCGCCGCTCAACCCGTGGTCGCCGGACTACGACCCGCTGTTCAAGCTCGGCTACGGCCTGAAGAGCAGCCAGCGCGTCACGATCGGCCAGCTGGACGAGACCCCGGGCCCCGCGGCCTGCGGCACGACCGGCGGTGGCGGGACGGCGACCGAGGACCTGTCGATCTACGACCGCACCGACGTGCCGCCGTACACCAGCCAGATCGGCTCGGCTTCGAACTGGGGCGGCACCGTGATCGGCCCGGACGGCGCGGCCGACCACCCCGAGATCAACACGGTCCCGACGGACGTCAACGTGCAGGGCGACGGCCTGAAGGCGACCTGGACGGGTACCGGAGCGGCTCAGCTCTACATGCAGAACACGGCGGGCACGAACGACCTGCGCAGCTACCTGAACGCGGACGGGGCGCTCGAGTTCGACACGACCGTTCAGCAGGCACCGGTCAACCGGACGGTGATCAGCATGCACTGCGTCTACCCGTGCTTCTCGGAGGTGAACGCGACGAAGCTGTTCACCGACCTGGCGGGCGGCCCGAAGACGACGGTCAAGATCCCGTTGTCCTGCTTCAACAACGGGCTGGACTTCGAGCACATCAACACGCCGTTCCTGGTTTACACCGACGCCGCGTTCCAGGCGTCGTTCGCGAACGTGCGGTGGGTCCCCAACGGGGCCAAGGATCCTGATGCGAGACCCTGTTCGAGCTTGACCTAGGTACCGGCCGGGCCGGGAGCGGAAGCTCCCGGCCCGGTTTCGTTTCATCCGACAGAATGGGGTGATGACCTCCGAAGCGATCGCGCTCGCCGACGAACTCCTGGACGTCCTGGGCACCTGGATGCCGCTCGAAGCGACCTTCGTGGGCGTCCCCGGTCACGACGCCGAGCTGCCCGACCCCAGCGAAGCCGGCCACCAGCGGCTTCGCGCACGGGCCGCCGGCATCCGGGCGCGGGCGCGGGCCTCGGCGGACGACGACTACGTCACGCTCGGCGTCGTCGTCCAGCAGGCGGAAGTGGTGCTCACCCAGCTCGACGCGCGGGTCGTGGAGTTCACGCTCGCCGACCCGATGTTCGCGACCGCGATGAGCCACCTGGCCTTCCTGCCCCAGCTCACCCCCGCCGGCGAGCGGGCCGAGGAGGACTTCCTGGCCCGGCTGGCCGCCTTCCCGGCGTTCTACGACGCGGTGGCGCGGCGCCAGCGAGACGGCCTGCGCGCGGGCCGGACGCCGGTGGACCGCATGGTGCACAACGCGATCGGCTTCCTGGACCGGTTCCTGGCGCAGGAAACGCCGTTTCCCCAGCCGCTGACCGGCGACCGCGGCGGGCGCCGCGACCGGCTGGTGGCCGAGGTGGTGCGGCCCGCCCTGACGCGCTACCGCGAGTTCCTCGCGACCGAAGTCGCCGGGCACGGCCGGCCCGACGACCGACCGGGACTCTGCTGGCTGGAAGACGGCGAGGCGCACTACGCGGCGCTGGCGCGCACGCACACGACCACCGACCACACGCCGGAAGAGCTGCACCAGCTCGGCCTCGACGTGCTCGCCGGGCTCGAAGCCGAGTACGCCGAGCTCGGTGGCCGAGTGTTCGGGCTGACCGACCCTGCGCAGGTGCGCCGCCGGCTGCGCAGCGACGAAAGCCTCCGCTGGCGCGACGCCGAGGAAATGCTCGACACCGCGCGCGCCGCCGTCGCCCGCGCGATCGCCGCCGCGCCGGACTGGTTTCCCCGGGTGCCGGAAGCCGAGTGCGTCGTGCGGGCGGTCCCGGACGCCGAAGCACCGGTCGCCGCGGCGGCGTACTACATGCCGCCCGCGCTCGACGGTTCGCGGCCGGGCGTCTACTTCACCAACACGCACGAGGTGCGCACGCGCGACCGGTTCATCGCCGAGACGGTGGCGTTCCACGAAGCGGTGCCGGGCCACCACTTCGCGGAGTCGCTGGCGCAGCAACTGACCGGGTTGCCGCAACTGCGGCGGATCGCGCTGATCACCGCCTACAGCGAGGGCTGGGCCCTCTACACCGAGCGGCTCGCCGACGAGATGGGCCTGTTCTCCAGCGAGGTCATGCGGCTCGGCATGGTCGCCGAGGACTCGGTCCGCGCCGCGCGGCTGGTGGTCGACACGGGCCTGCACGCCCTGCGCTGGACGCGCGAGCAGTGCGTCGAGTTCCTGCGCGCGCACACCGTGCTGAGCGAGGTCGAGGTCCAGTCCGAAACGGACCGCTACATCGAATCCCCCGGCCAGGCGCTGGCGTACATGACCGGCCGGCTGGAAATCCTGCGCCTGCGCCGGTTCGCCGAGGAGAAGCTCGGGAAAGCGTTCGACATCAAGGACTTCCACGACGTGGTCCTCGGCGGCGGCCCGCTGCCGCTGAAGGTCCTGGACGACGTGGTCCGCGCCTGGGCCGGCTAGTGCTGCATGCCGTAGGACTTCTGGCACGGGTAGCCGTCGCCGGTGGCCGACCAGGCCGCCGGGTAGCCGTTCTGTGCCCAGGCCGCGTAGGCCTGCGCGTAGCTGTAGCCGCGCGCGTAGAGCCACTGGCACGGCGTCTGCCCGGCCGCCGGGGTGATCGCGATCCACGGCTGTGCGTAGATCCAGCTCGACTGGGCGTACCACTGGCTGCCCGCGGGGGCGTACACCTTCGGCGGGGGCGCGGTGGTGGTCACGATCACCGGCGCCGGTGGTGGTGCCACGGTGACGGTCGGGGTGCTCGGTGCCGTGGTGACCACCGTCTGGATGCCCGCCGGGACGGCGTGGCCGGCGACAGGCACCCCGCACGCGGCGAGCGCGAGCACGGCGGACAGGGCGGCGGTGGCGCGGAAAAGACGCATCAGCTGGCTCATTTCGTCCGGGTCCTGTGGCTACCGGCGATGACGCCACCGGAAGGTTCACAGCGAGATTGCGGTCGACTACGGCATTTCACGCAAGGCACCACCAATGGTCATCGGCAGGCACCACGACAGCGCGAAACCGTCGTTGCGCTCGGGCCCGTCGCTCCGGCGGTGTGATTCGGCCGACGGATGGCGGACACAGTGGTGAAGCCCCGGCATGTGGTCGCGCGGCGTGCCGGGACCAGGGCGGCGACGAGAATTGCGGCAGTTCTCATGGGAATCACTTCTTCCGTCGCTTCCTGGAATCGGCCTCCCGGCCGGATCCGCAACGGATCCACGAGAACGCGACGCAAGCGTTATCCCGTTGAATTCAGCCGTTCTGCCGCACGATGTCGTAGGCCGTCATCGCGGCGGCCAGGCGGCGGGCGTCCGCGGGGCGCGTCGCGTCGTACCCCGTGATCAGCTGGATGCGGCCCAGGCGGTAGGTCAGCGTGTTGCGGTGGATGTTCAACGCCGTCGCCGCTTCGCCGCGGTTGTAGTCCGACGTCACGAACGCGCGCAGGGCGTCGATCAGGTGCGGGTGGTCCTCGAGCGGGGCCAGGACGAGAGCGAGCGCTTCCCGCGCCGGCCCCGGCTGCGAAAGCTGGTACTCGATGGCCAGGTCGGCCAGCCGGTAGAGCCGGGGCGGCCGGCGCAGGTTCTCCGCCAGGGCCAGGATTTCCACGGCTTCGGAGTGCGCGGCGGGAATGTCGGCGAGAGCCGGCGCACGAGCCGCCGCGGCGGTGCACGGACGGCCGCAGACGCGGTCCACCCGGGCCGCCACCGAGGCGGCCGACGACACCGGTGACGCCACCGGCACCAGCAGCACGCCGCCGTCACCCTTGAACGTCACGAGCACGTCCGGTTGACCGTCCAAATCGGACCGGACGGCGCGGAAGAGGTCCGTCGCCGCACGGGATCCCCCGGACGCCGGCAGCGCGGGCAGGTGGAACACCACGACGTCGTAGCTCTCCGCCAGCTCGCGGCGGCGCACCGGCCGGCCGGCGAGGAGGCTGGCGGCGAGGTGCTGCCGGTCCTCCCGGTGCTCCCAGTCGAGCTCGTCGCGCTCGCGCAGGTACGCCTCCGCGACGCGCGGCATCACCTCGCCGAGGAAGTCGAGCATCCGGGCGCCCAGCGCGAGGCGGTCACCGTCCACCATCTCCCAGGCGACGCTCGCGGCCAGGGGGTAGATCTTCAGCACGGCGTCCAGCGGCAGGCCGTCGCGGGCGCGTTCGGCCCCCCAGGCGATCGGCAGGGCCAGTTCGCCGGACGTCGGCCGCCGGTCCTCGGCGACCGTCGTGAGGAACAGCTCGAACACCGCCGCCGCGTTGGCGACCAGATCGCCCTCCAGCACGCTCGCCGGCAGCAGCCGGTACGCGGGGATCTCGGCGGCGCACCGAGCCATCATCGCGGCCGCGATCTCACCCGATCGAGGGAACAGCTCAGCCACCGGATCCATGCCACATTGTCACCATGCACAAACGCCGTCGGCAAGTTTCTGCTCGTACTGCCAGCAGACAGCGTTGATCAACGGGCGCATGCTGTGCATAGCAACCAGACGAGAGGACTTCGCAATGGTGCGGGGAACGAAACGATGGCTGGCCGGGCTCGGGATCGCGAGCCTGCTCGCCCTGGGCGTGGCGGCGCCGGCCCAGGCCGCGACGGCCGGCGGCAACAACGACTTCGGCTGCCGCCCGAGCGCGGCCCACCCGAACCCGGTCGTGCTGCTCCACGGCACCTTCGCCACCTACTACGAGGACCTCAACTTCCTCCAGGCCGACCTGGCCGCCCGCGGCTACTGCACGTTCTCCCTGACCTACGGCGCCTACCCGCAGTTCCCGTTCGCCGGCGGGCTCAAGCCGGTCGCGGAGTCGTCGCTGGAGATCAAGAACTACGTCGAAAAGGTCCGCGCGGCCACCGGCGCGGCCAAGGTGGACGTCGTCGGCCACTCCGAAGGCGGCCTGCAGGCGATCTACCTGGCCAAGATGCAGGGCATCCAGAGCGAGATCGGCCAGGTCGTCGCGATCGCCCCGCCGACGCACGGCGCCAACGCGTCCGGGCTCCTGACGCTGGCCTACACACTGCTCGGCAAGTCCACGTGGGACACCATCGTCAAGACGATCGGCCTGCCGATCTTCGCCGACGAGCTGGACGGCGGCGCGGCGATCATCGCACTCAACACCGGCCCGGTCGCGCAGCCCGGCATCGGCTACACGATCATCACCTCACGCTACGACGAGCTGGTGACCCCGACCGAGACGTCGTTCATCCGCGAGCCCGGGGTGAAGAACCAGTACGTCCAGGACTTCTGCCCGTTCGACCCGGTCGGCCACATCGGCGAGGCCTACGACCTGAACGTGTGGCACCTGGTTCGCAACGCCCTCGACCCGGCGCACGCCACCCCGATCAGGGTCTGCGCGGTGGGCTCCCCCGGCTGACCGGCTGACCTGCTGACCTGCTGCCCCAAGCTACCTCAGGCCAGGCCGATCGCGAACACGTGCAGGTCAGGGTCGGACGGCAGGGTCACCGAGGCGATCCGCTTCCCGGCCGGGGCGTCGAACGGCGCCGTCGCGTACACCGACGCCCCGCCGCCCGGGCCGCCCGGCTGATTGCGGTGGTCCGTGCGGGCCACCAGCGTGTTGCCGAACACCGGGTCCGTGCCGCCGCCCGGGAACACCCAGTCGCCGAACGACAGGTCCGCCTGGGCGGTGGTGCCGTCGGTGAAGGTGACCGTCGCGGAGCCGCGGTGGTCGCCGTTCGAGGCGGTGCCCACGAACGACAGCCGGGTCCCGGACACCTGCACGGTCTGCCCGGCCGCGACGACGTTGTCCGGCCGTCCCGCCGGCGCGGCGGGCCAGGTGAACGTCGTACCGGCCGCCTGCGAAGGCTTCCCGCCGACCAGACCCGCCGCGGCCAGGGCCTGCCGGGAAAGGCTGTTCCCGGCGCCGTCGATGTCCGCCGAACCGGTGTCGCCGTCGTCGGAGATGCCCACGTTCGAGTAGGCGGCCGCCAGCCCACCGCGAGGCGCGACCAGCACGATCACCGAACCGGGCACCGACTTCCCGCCGCCGCGGACCGTCACCGGGACCTGGTAGTAGCCCTCGGGTGTCCCGGCCGCCACCGACACCGTCAGCTTCGCGGTGCCGCTGCCCGTCCGGTCGTCGAGCCGGAGCTGCCGCGGCCCGGTGACCGTGATCCCCGCCGGGGCCTGCGTGGCCACGTCCAGAACGCGGTCGTGCCCGCCGAGCCGCTGCCCGCTCACCGTGGCCTCGCCGCTGGTGCCGGGTTCGACGACGACCTGGTTGGTCGCCGACGCCAGGAACGGCTGCTCATTGTCCCGATAGGACGGTGGGGCCGAGTTCGCCGCCCAGCGCTTGTCCGGAGTGGACACCAGCGAGAAGTCCAGCCGCCCGCCGTCGCGCGCGGTGTTCGCGGGCAGGTACGTGCGGTCCCAGTCACGGCCGTTCAGCGCCAGGTCGTGGACGTACGTCGCCGGCGCCTGGGGCGCGTGGACGTCGATGGTCCGCCCGTTCGGCAGCGAGAGCACGGCACGCTCGAACAGCGGGCTGCCCACGACCAGGTCCGGCGTCCCGGGCGTCCCCGGGTAGATGCCGAGCGCGGCCCAGACGTACCACGACGACTGCGCGCCGAGGTCGTCGTTGCCCGGCTCGCCGTCCGGGGTCGCGCTGAACAGCGTCGTCGCGATCTCGCGGACCACCTGCTGCGTCTTCCACGGCTGCCCGACGTGGTTGTACAGGAACGGGACGCCGAAGTCGGGCTCGTTGCCGGCCCACATGTACGGCTCGTTCGGGCCGGCGTTCAGCTTCTGGAAGAAGGTGTCCAGCCGCTGTGACACCGCCGCGGGCCCGCCCATCGCCGTCACCAGGCCGGCCGGGTCCTGCGGCACCAGCCAGGTGTACTGCGCGGCGTTGCCCTCGTCGAAGCCGTCCTGGCCGAACTTGCCGGGCGGCGGCGGCACGTACGCCGGGCCGTCCGGGAAGCGGCCGTCCTGCGCGCGCGGCTGGAGGTACCCCGTCAACGGGTTGAAGATGTTCTGCCAGTTCTGGCCGCGCTTGGTGAACTCGCGCGCGACGTCGCGGTCGCCGATGCCCTGCGCGAACTGCGCGATGGCGAAGTCGTCGATGGCCCATTCCAGGGTGATCGACGCGCCGACGCGGGCGTGGTCACCGCGCGAAGCGTCGTTGTTCGGCATGTATCCACGCGCGACGTAGTCGGCGATCCCCCGCCGTTCCTGGTACGCGCCAGGCGTGTCGTCGACCGAAGTCGCCCCCTTGACCAGGTACTTCAGCGCGGTCTTGACGTCGAAGTCGCGGGCGCCGAACGCGTACAGGTTCGAGATCAGCGCGACCGAGCTGTCGCCGGTCATCTGGCCGGTGTAGTCGTTCGCCATCGGCCAGCGCGGCCACCAGCCACCCTGCACGGCGTCGTTCGTCAGCGACTGCGCCATGTCGCTGGCTTCCTTCGGGAAGAGCATGGCGTGCAGCGGCGCGAGCGAGCGGTAGGTGTCCCAGTCGGAGAAGTTCGCGTACTGGTGCCGCCCCTTCGGCAAGGTGCGGACCTGGTCGTCGAAGCCGATGTAGCGCCCGTCCGCGTCGTCGAACGTGTTCGGGTGCATCAGCGAGTGGTACAGCGCGGTGTAGAACGTCTTGAGCTGCGCGGTGTCGCGCCCCGCGACGCGGATCTTGCCCAGCGCCTGCGTCCACTGGCCGCGGGTGGACTTCCGGACGGCGGCGAAGTCGAAGCCCGGCACCTCCGCCGCCATGTTGGCCTTCGCGCCGTCGACGCCCACGTAGGACATCGACACCTTGGCGTGCACGGTCTCCGAACCGAACGTCAGGTACGCACCCGCCTTGGGCGAGTCGACGCTGTCGGTACCGGGTTTGACGCCGGCGCCGTCCCAGGTGCCGTGCGCGGTGAACGGCTGGTCGAACGTGATGGCGTAGTAGACGGTGTAGTGGTTGCCCTTGCCGCAGAAGTTCCCGGTGGTCGCCGAACCGCTGACCTCGCGGTCACCGGTGATCTTCAAGGTGGCGGCGGAGTTCCCGGCGAGGCTGGCACCGCCCTTGACCAGCACCTGCGGCGTCGAGCCGGCCGGGTAGGTGAACGTCGCGAGCCCGGTGCGGGTCGTGGCGGTCAGCTCGGCCCGGACCTTCGAGTCGGCGAGCGTCACGGCGTAGTAGCCCGGCTCGGCCTTCTCGTCGTCGTGGGTGAAGTGCTCGACGCGGTCCCAGGGCGCGCTGCCGACGTCGCCGGTGACCGGCAGGATCGGCACGTCGCCGAACGCGTTGCAGCCGACCGAGGCGTGGTCGAGGCTGAAACCTCGGATCTGGTCGGAGTGGTACTGGTAGCCGGCGTACGCGCCCTGCGTGTCCGGGGAGAACTGCATCATCCCGAACGGCGCCGCCGGCCCGGGGAAGTTGTTGATCTCGCCGACCGAACTGCCGCCGCGGCCGGTCCCGATCAGCGGGTCGACGTACGCCGACGGATCACCGACCAGCGGAGACCCGGGTGACATCGTTGTCGGAGCCGCTGCGGCGACGGCGGGTGCCGCGAGCACCGCCGTCGTCACGAGAGCCGCCATGAACCTGAACCGCACCGGGTGCCTCCCGATCGACGCCGACCATTTCATCCGACCTTTGCCTGCGGACGGGCCCGCGGTCAACACTTTGACAAAGACCTGGCTCGTGCCCCTCAAGGTATGAAGATCCGGTCAGGATCGGGTGGCGACCGTGTCAGTGCGCCTAACCTCGACGCCGTGTGCGCACGTGTACTGGTCGCCGAGGACGACGAGAAGCAGGCCGAGGTCCTCCGGCTCTACCTCGAAAGCGAGGGTCACACCGTCGTGCTGGCCCCGGACGGCCGGGCGGCGCTCGACGAGGCCCGCCGCGAGTGCCCCGACCTGCTGGTCCTCGACGTGATGATGCCCAAGGTCGACGGCCTCGACGTCTGCCGGATCCTGCGCGGCGAGTCCGACGTCGCGGTGCTGATGCTCACCGCCCGCGCCACCGAGGACGACCTGCTGCTCGGCCTCGACCTCGGCGCCGACGACTACCTCACCAAGCCGTACAGCCCGCGCGAGCTGATGGCCCGCGTCCGGACGCTGCTGCGCCGGACAGCGACGCGCAGCGAACCGCCCGACACGGCGTTGCGCGCCGGCGCGCTGCGGCTCGACCCGGTGCGGCACGAGGTGGCGATCGACGGCCGCCCGGTGGAGACGACGCCGGGTGAGTTCCAGCTGCTCGAGACGCTGATCCGGCAGCCGGGCCGGGTGTTCACCCGCCGGCAGCTGCTGGAGCTCACCCGCGGCGACGACCGGTTCGTCAGCACCCGGATCATCGACGTCCACGTGCTCAACCTGCGCAAGAAGCTCGAGCCGGACCCGCAGAGACCCGTCTACCTGCGCACCGTGTTCGGTGTGGGCTACAAGCTGACGGCGGACGATGACGCGTAGCTTCCCCCTCAGGCGCAGTCTCGTCGTCCGGCTGACCGCCGTCTCCCTGCTGATCGCGCTGGGCTCGATCGCCGCGACCGCGTGGCTCGCCGTGCAGACCACCACCCGCGCGATCCAGCAGGAGCAGGGCCAGGCCCTCTCCGGCGACGCGACCATCTACACCGAGGTGCTCGGCTTCGCGGCGGCCAACCACACCTGGGACCAGGTCGGGCCGAAGCTCAAGACGCTGTCGGACCAGACCGGCAGGCGGATCGTGCTGACCACCCTCGACCGCCGCGTCCTCGGCGACTCCGGCGGCGCGCCGGTCACGTTGCCGGTGAAGGCGACCGCGTCGGTCGACCCGCTGCACGTCGACCCGGTGCTGCTGCCCCAGGCGGGCACCAGCGGCATCGACCCGCGCGCGGTGGGCCCGTTCCGGCTGCCCCAAAAGGAACGCGACGACGTCGAAGGCCTGGCCAGGAAGGCCGCCGCCTGCCTCGACCGGTTGGGCATCGCCGGCGAGGTGCGGGAGTCGGCGAGCGGGCGGGCGCAGCTCACCGGGACCGACCCGCTCAGCGTCCGCTACTTCGCGGCCAAGTGCGGGGTCTACGAACTGGCCGTGCCGACCCCGACCGAGCAGGCCGCGCTCGACAGCCTCAACGAAGCCGTGAACCGCTGCCTGCAGAGCCAGGGCGCGGACGCGGTGAAACTGGACCTCGACCTCCAAGTGTTCGGGAGCCCCGCCCAGGGGCCGAGCCGCGGTTGCCTCGACTCGGCTCGCCGCGAGCAGCTCACGCCGTTCGTCGCGCCGCCCGCGCTGCTCTTCACGCTCGGCCCGGGCGGCTCGCAGCTGCCGACGTTCGCGCTGTCGCGGGAGAACCTGGCGCGGATCCTCGCGGTGACCGGCGGCGTGCTGGTGCTGGCGGCCG
Organism: Amycolatopsis sp. NPDC051106; assembly: GCF_040682775.1. Classification (NCBI taxonomy): domain Bacteria; kingdom Bacillati; phylum Actinomycetota; class Actinomycetes; order Pseudonocardiales; family Pseudonocardiaceae; genus Amycolatopsis; species Amycolatopsis sp. NPDC051106. Next base: position 97,688 of record NZ_JBFBBQ010000024.1, read on the forward strand.
CGATCACGGTGCTCGTCGCGCGCCGGCTGTCCCGGCCGCTGCGCGCGCTGACCGAGGCGGCGCAGCAGGACCGGCCGGCGCCGGTGAAGTCCCGCGACGAGGTCGGCTACCTCGCCGCCGCCTTCAACGAGCTCACCGCCCGCCGCGAGCGCATCGAGGAGCAGCGCAAGGCGATGGTCAGCGACATCGCCCACGAGCTGCGCAACCCGCTCAACGTCATCCGCGGCCGGCTGGAGGCCGCCGAGGACGGCCACCTGCCGTTCGACCACGCCCTGTCGGCGTCGCTGCTCGAGGAAACCGTGCTGCTGCAGCACATCGTCGAGGACCTGCAGGACCTCGCCGCGGCCGACGCCGGCCGGCTGCGGCTGCACCCGGAGTTCGTCGACGCGGCCGAGCTGGCCGGCCACGTCGCCGCCGCGCACGCCGACCGGGCCGCCGCGGCCGGTGTCACGCTCGGCGTTTCGGCCCACGGCGAGACGGGGTTCGAGGCCGACCCGGTGCGCCTGCGCCAGATCGTCGGCAACCTGGCGACCAACGCGGTCCGGCACACGCCGGCCGGCGGCCGCGTGACGATCCACGTGTCGTCCACTGTGGACGACGTGGTGATCGTCGTCGCGGACACCGGCACCGGCATCGCCGCCGGGGACCTGCCGCACGTGTTCGACCGGTTCTGGCGGGCCGAGAAGTCCCGCAGCCGCCAGACCGGCGGCAGCGGGCTCGGCCTCGCCATCGTGCGGCACCTGGTCGAGGCGCACGGCGGCACCGTGACCGTCGAGTCCGAAGTGGACACCGGCTCGACGTTCACCGTCCGGCTACCGAAGCCGGATCTCCGTGGTGAGGGTGCCGGGGTGCGGGACGCGCAGGACGTGCAGCCGCCGGGCGCCGTCGCGGAGGAAGGTGACGGCGGTGGCGGTGACGGTCGCGCCGAGGGACGTGCCCCAGCCGATCGTGATCGTCGTGCGGCCGCGGCGGATCGTCAGCCCTGACGCCGTCGCGCTCGCGCCGGCACCGTGGGCGACCGGCGTGCCGTCGGCGAACCGCACGTCGTCGCCCGGGTGCAGGACCAGCGGGATCTGTTCGGTGAGCGGGGTCGTGCCGCGGACCGCGCGGGTGACGGTGTCGCGCGTGATCGTCAAGTCCGTCCGGATCCGGGTGTCCAGGCCGTACCGGACGATGACCGGTGCGGAGCCGGGCACCTTCCGGGTGCCGTCCCACGCGCGGTCGCCGATGGCGTACGTCGCGTCCAGCAGGCCGCGGGCGTCCGGGGGGCCGTTCGGGAGCAGGCTGGCCCAGCACTGCGTGTCGTCCTGCTGCGAGTGGACGACCATGCCGGCCCGCGGGTGCCACAGCATGCCCTGCGCGCCCCGGACGTAGCTCGACGGCCGGGTGCCCCAGAACCCGGCGAGGTAGAGCTGCGGCCGCCGCACGTAGACGTACGTCTGGTTCAGCCCGGCGTCCCGGCGCTGGACGGCGAAGTCGGTCGAGCGCAGGTACGGCAGCGGCCGGATCGACGCCTGCTTCTCGCCGTGCGACGGGAAAGCCTCGCCGTAGGAGACGTGGGCGAGGGATGCGCGGCGAGGTGTCCTGTTTGGCCGGTTCGATCGCCGGGCCCGGCGTCTTCGCCCACTGCCGGCGCGTCTCGGCGCGGTCCTCGCGGGTGGTGAAGAACGCGGCCAGGTCCGGGACTTCCGGCACGAACAGCGAGCCGAGGTTGGTCCGGTCGGGATCCGGGATGACGTCGTCGTAGCAGGAGACGTGCGTGCGGCTCGACGTCGCGACGTAGGTCAGCGAACCGGAACCGTCCGGTTCGCGGACGACGTTGTAGCCGAACCAGTCCGCGAACTTCCGGGCCATCCCCACGACCGTCCGGTTGCGGGTCAGCGCGTAGACCTCGGCGAGCTCCGGGAGCATCACCTCGAAGTTGTAGTTGACGTCCATCCCGGTCGGCTCGTAGAAGAACCCGGCCGGGCTCTGGCCGTTCACCGCGAGGTACTCGATGCGGTCGTGCAGCTTCCGGGCCAGCTCGGCGTCCGGGTTCAGCTTCAGCGCCAGCTGGGAAGACGACAGCCCGGACGCGTTCTGGTTGGCGTACTCGACCGGGTGCGCCCAGATCGGGTTGGCCGGGTCGAGGAACCACGTCATGCCCTGGTGCAGCGCGGCTTCCAGCTGCGCGCGCCGGGCGGGCAGCGCGTTGACCTGCCGCAGGTTGGCCAGGGTCTTCGCGAGGTAGCCGAGGCCGAACCCGGTGGCGGCCTTGGACTTCTCGGTGATCGAGTACTCGGGGAACGAGCCATCGGCGTGCTGCAGGTTCAGGTAGTGCGCGATCGCCGCGTCGAGCTGGTTCCGCAGGGCGGGATCCAGGTGGTACGGGTTCCACGGCCGCCGGTTCGCGTAGAACCAGCTCAGGGTGTAGACGTGCTCCTGGACGCGGGCGTTGTACGGCTCGCTCGGCGTGCGCCACCAGCCACCGCCGAAGAAGCCCAGCGTGGCGGGATCGGTGCTGACATCGTTGACAATGCCCGGCAAAAGGGCGAGGTAGGGCGCGAAGCGCTGCTCCAAGGGCGAGAAGAGCCGCCGGTCCGGGGCGCCGGGCGGCAGCGGGGCGAGCGGCGGGAACGGCCCGGCCGGCGGCGGCACGGCGCCCGAGGCCGTCCCCGCGCCGGCGATTCCCAGCAAAGCGGCGGCGGTGGCTCCGCCGAGGAAGGTTCTGCGATCGATCACGACTGCCTCCCAGCAGTTCGGCAGCACTAGCCTTTGAGGCCGCTCTGGGCGAGCCCTTCGACGAACTGGCGCTGCGCGATGATGAACACGACCAGGACCGGCACGACCGTGGTGGTCGCGGCGGCGAGCTGGACGTTCCAGAGGTGACCGCCGTAGACGTCGACGTACTGCGTCAGCGCCACCGGCAGCGTGAACATGCTCTTGTCGGTCAGGTACACGAGGGGTTCCAGGAAGAAGTTCCACGTGTTGAGGAACGTGAAGATGGCGACCGCGGCCAACGCGGGCTTGGCGATCGGCAGGGCGACGCGCCGGTACAGCCCGAACCGCGAGAGCCCGTCGAGCCGGCCGGCTTCTTCGAGTTCGCCCGGGATCGTGATGAAGAACTGCCGCATCACGAACGTCGCCAGCACGCTCGGTGCGCCGAAGATCGGGACGACGATCAGCGGCCAGTGCGTGTTGGTCAGCCCGAGGTCGTCGACCAGCCGGAACAGCGGGATGATCGTGACCTCGCTCGGCACCATCAGCCCGATGAGGATCAGCCCGAACACCTTCTCGCCGCGGAACCGGATGCGGGCGAACGCGTAGCCGGCCAGCGAAGAGAAGAACATCGTGCCGAGCGTGACGAGCACCGCGATGTAGAGGCTGTTGAAGTACTGCTGCGCCAACGGGAAGTCCGTGAACGCGGTCCGGTAGTTCTCCCACCGCGGGGACGCCGGGAACAGCTTCGGCGGGTACGCGAGCACCTCGTTGGCCGGCAGCAGCGACGCCGTGATCATCCACCAGGTGGGGAACACGAACGGCACGGCCAGCACGACCAGCACGGCGTAGCAGGCGATCTTGGCCCTACGACTCATGGAACACCCACCGCTTCCGCATCCGCCACTGCAGCAGCGTGAGCACGAGGATGACGAGGAACAGCACGACGGCCAGCGCGGACCCGTAGCCGAGGTCGTGGTTGGCGAAGGCCTGCTGGTAGAAGTAGAACACCAGCACGTTAGTGCTGTCCGCGGGACCGCCGAGGGTCAGCACCTGGATCTGCGCGAACACCTGCAGCGCGCCGGCCACGGTGATGATCGCCGTCAGCAGCGTCGTCGGGCTGATCATCGGCAGGATCACCGAGCGGAACCGGCGCCACGGCCCGGCACCGTCCAGTTGCGACGCCTCCATGATGGACGCCGGAATGCCTTGGAGAGCCGCGAGGAACAGCACCATGTTGAGCCCGACGTTCTTCAGCACCTGCACCACGATCACCGACAGCATCGCCGTGCTGTTGCCGCGCAGCCAGTTCGGCCCGTCGACCCCGATGGTCTGCAGCAGTGCGTTGATCCCGCCGTTGTCCTGCAGGAGGAAGTTCCACACGATCGTCCACGCGACGAGCGTGACGACCACCGGCGAGAAGAAGACCGTCCGGAACACCGTGGTGCCGCGCAGCTTCAGGTTGAGCAGCAACGCCAGCGAGAGCGCGAGCGCGAGGTTCAGCACGACCAGGCCGACGCAGAAGATCGCCGTGGCCCGGGCGACCTTCGGCGCGGTCGGGTCGTCGAAGAGCTTCGCGTAGTTGTCCGCGCCGGCGAACGCCGACGTCCCGGCTAGCAGGTTGACGTCCTGGAAGCTGTACCAGACGACGGCGGCCAGCGGCGCCACCACGAAAGCGAGGAAGCCGAGCGCCTGCGGGGTGATGAAGATCCACCCCGCCAGCGCGTCCCGCCGCGACTGCGTCCAATAAGGACTTCGCGGCCGGGCGGGGACGCGCACGGCGGGCCGCTCCGACGTCACGGTCACCGGCTCAACGCGGGGTCGATGGCCTGGCACACCCCGGCCAGCGCGGCGGGCACGTTCGCGTCCGGCTTCCACATCGGGTCCAAAGCGGACTGCACGAGCGACGCGATCCGCGCGCTCCCGGTGTGCGACGGCAGCACCGCGCCGGTCTTGATTCCGTTCACCACGACGTTCTGCAGCTGGTCTTGGCTGAACAGCGGGTTCGCCTTGGCGAGGGTGGCCGCGTTGAGCAGGCTGTCCCGGGCCGGCGGGAAGTACTGGCCGAGCTTCGCGGAGTTGGCCGGGTTGGTGAAGAACGCGAGGAAGTCCGCGGCGGCCTTGGCGTGCTTGCCCTTCACCGGCACGCCGATCCCGGCCTGCCCGATGACCTGCGCGTTCGCCTTCGGCCCGGCGGGCAGCGGGACGATGCCCCACTCGAACGGCTTGGCCTTCAGCAGCCCGGCGCGGCTGATCTGCGCGATCGTCAGGCCGCTTTCCCCGGCGAAGAAGTCCGCCGTCGTGCCCGGGCCGGGCAGCGCCTTGTCGGTGAAGATCGCCTCGTGCAGGAACGTCATCGCGGACGTCATCTCCGGGGTCGAGAACCCGCAGGTCTTGCCGTCCGGGCCCCACGCGTCGGCACCGAAGCCGCGCCACACCGAAGCCAGCAGCACCCACTGCTTGTACTCGAACTCGCGGATGACGAGGCCGGCCTTGCCGGTGTCCTTCGCGGCGACCTGGGTGGCGATCTGCCGGGCGGCGTCCCAGGTCCACCGTCCACTCGCGACCAGCTGGTCCGGGGTCTCGGTGATCCCCGCCTGGGTGAGCAGGTTCTTGTTGTAGAACATGCCGAACGGCGACGTCGAGAACGGGTAGGCGTACAGGCCGCCGTCCTTGGTCCACAGCTTCGTCGCGGACGGGACCAGCTCGCCGGCGTTGTAGCCGGCGGCCGCGTCCAATGTGGGCTTCAGGTTGGCCAGCGCACCGGACTGCACGAAGTCGGGGGCGTCGCGTTCGAGGATCCACGCCAGGTCGGGCGGGTTGCCGCCGGAGAGCTGGGTGGTGAGCGCGGCCGAGTAGGCACTGGTGTCCCCCGGGACGACGTCGAACTTGACCGACGCGACCTCCGGGTGGGCCTGGCGGTACTCGGCGGCGATGGAGTCGAAGAGGGCGAGCTGGTTCTTGTCGGTCGTCCAGACCGTCATGCGCAGGGCGATGTTCTGGTCGTCGCCGGCGCCGCCCGAGCACGCCGTCGAAGCCAGTGCGACGGCGGACAGGGCCGCGGCGAGCAGCCGGATTCTCCGGTAGGCCACGATGCCTCCTGGTTATTCGAATTATCAGCGACCGTAAGTGCCGCCGCCAGTGCTGTCAACAGGCCGTTCGGCCTCAGCGGGAGTCTGTTGTGGAGGGTTTCGCCGTGGTGGCGCCCTCGTGGATCGTGCACGGCAGCAGCAGCTGCCGGGGCTCGGGGTTCTTCAGCAGCCCGACGAGCACGCGCACGGCGTGCCCGCCCATTTCGTGGCGCGGGATGCGGAACATCGACCAGTCCGTGGCGGTGCTCGGCACGGCATGCACCTGGGGCTGCTGCGACGGATCCGCGTCGCCCAGCACCACGATCGACAGGTCTTCGGGCACCTTCAGGCCGAGGTCGTGCGCGCACGCGAGGATGCCGTCGGCCATCGCCGAGCTCTCGACGAGCAACGCCGTGACGCCCTCGTCGAGCACCTGCCGCAGCGCGATCGCCGGGTCCTCTTCGAGGAACACCAGCGGCGGCCGGCGTCTCTTGCGCGCCGCCGCTTCGTACCCGCTGCGGCGGTCGAGCGTCGGCTCGTTCTCCTCGGTCACGCTGAGCAGGCCGATCCGCCGGTGCCCGAGGTCCCACAGCCGCTCGTGGACCTCACGGGTGGCCGCGACGTAGTCCGCGCCGACGTAGCTGATCGGCCCGGTCGGCGACTCGCGGCGCCCGACGAACACGAACGGGAACTGCTCCTCGACGAGCTGCGCGAGCTCCTGCGGGTCGTTGTGGCGGCCGAGCAGGATCGAGCCGTCGGCGATGCGCAGCCGGTTCGTGCCCGCCTCGTAGATGCGGCGGCGCCCGTCGCGGCGGCCACCGCTGGTGAACAGCAGCAGGTCGAAGCCCTGGGCCTCGGCCTCCTCCTCGATGCCGAGCAGGAACGGCCGGTAGAAGTCGGCCACGCCGGACGGGAACACCGACTCGTAGGTGAAGACGCCGAGGATCTGGTTGGTCCCGCCGCGCAGCCGGCGCCCCATGATGTCCACGGTGTAGCCGGTTTCGCGGAGCACCTGCTGCACGCGGTCGCGGGTCTCGGGGGTGATGCGCAGGCTGTCGGAGCCGTTGAGCACCATCGAGACGACGGCCTGCGAGACGCCGGCCAGGCGCGCCACCTGGGCCTGCGTGACCCGGCCCGAACCCGCCGTCATCCGTGACTCCCTCCAGCGTGACTCCGTCGAACCTTACCGGCGGCACTTCAGTACCCCCGCACTTCCGGCCACCGGCGTTCCACTCCGGCGGCGTCCAGCACACGGGCGAAGTCTTCGAAGAGGCGCGGGTCGGTCTTCACGTCCCGCGGTTCGACGTCCTCGGTGAGGGCGAACGCGGCGAGCAGCCCGGCGACCTCGCCGATGTTCCACTCCACCGGGTGCAGCCGGAAGCAGCCGTTGGTGATGTGCGTGGTGCCGATGTTCTTGCCGGCGGGCAGGAGGTTCTTCGTGCGGACGGGCAGCAGCGCGCCGAGCGGGATCTCGTAGGGCACGCTGGCGACGTCGATGTAGTTGTCCCCGCCGGTCGACGGGTGCAGGTCGATCCGGTAGCTCCCGACCCCGACGGCGTCCTCGCGGCGGACGCGGCCGTCGACGCCGAGGATCTCGGCCGAGACGTCGTGCTCGGTGACAGTCGTGACGGCCTTGATGCGCCGCGCTTCGCGGACGTAAGCGGACTTCGCGAGGCCGTCCTTCGTGTCGGTGACGTCGGGGCGGAGCTTGAGACCGGGGAAGCCGGTGCCGCCGTCCGCGCGGGGCGCTTCGGTCTGCAGCCAGTACAGGACGGACAGGCTCAGCTGCTTGGCTTCGTGGTGCGCCTCGGCGACATCCGCTTCGGTCGTGTGGCCCGGGATCGTCAGCGCGGGCTTGAGCCAGTAGTCGTTGAGCGGCCAGTTGACGAGCGTGATGTCGGAGTCGAAGGCACCGTCGGTGTGCAGGTTGCGGGCCAGGATGCGGCGGAACGCCCACAGTTCCTTGTCGCCGGCGTCGGCGCTCTGGTCGGCGCTCACGGCGAGCGGGTCGCCCGGCGGGTTCGGGACGAAGGTGCGCTTGACGGGCTCGAGCGTCCGCGGGTCGGGCGCGACGAAGCCGAGCAGCGGGCCGGGCCAGAAGTCCGGCTGGTAGTCGCGCCAGAAGCCGTACATCTCCGGCTTGTCGATGACGTGGTTTTCGCCTTCGTGGTGGGAAACCGCGAAGCAGTAGGTGATGCCTTGCAGGTTGGCCGGGTCGGCCTGCTCGGGCGCGTTCGGTTCGCCGTGCTCACTGCGGGCTTCGGCGCCGGTGACGTGCTCGGTGCCGGTGAGCGGCAGGAGGTCGCCGTTCTCGGTGGCGTCGAGGACGTACTGGGCTTTGACGGTGACGCGGTCTTCGCCTTCGAGGACCACGGCGTCGACGCGGTCGCCGGTGGTGTGCGCCGCGACCGGGCGGTGGTGGCGCAGGACGTGGATCCGCCCGGCGCTGACGTGCGGCGCGAGCATGGCCTCGAGGACGGCCAAGGCGACGCGGGGTTCGTGGCAGAGCTTGCTGACCCTCCCCGCGCCCGGGTTCAGCTCCGGGCGCTTCGCGGCTTCGGCGCGCAGCGGGTAGTGGCGGCGGTAGTGGTCGCGGATGCCCGCGCGCAGGTCGCGGTAGGTGCGGGTGGAGCCGAACCGCTCGATCCAGGGGTTCTCGTCCGGCGGCACGGCCTGGGCGGTGAGCTGGCCGCCGACCCAGCCGGTCTCCTCGGTGAGCACGACCCGCCGGCCGCAGGACGCCGCGGCCAGCGCGGCGGCGACCCCGCCGAGTCCCCCGCCGACCACCAGAATCTCCGTGTCCAGTTCCCTCATGAAGCCTTCCTCGCCGCTGATAATTCGAATTACTACGCGGGTATGGTGCGCCCGGCCAGGGACGGACGTCAAGAGTCAGAACCAGACAGAAAGGGTCGGCTCACGTACCCAGGGAGTCGGCTCGCGTACCTGGAGGGTCGGCTCACGAACCGACCGTCTGGATACGCGAGCCGACTGTCCAGGTACGCGAGCCGACCCTCCGGGTACGGCTACAGGGGGAGGCCGGCGTAGTTGTCGGCCAGCTCGGTGGCCGCGGACACCGAGCTCACCGTGCGGCGGAGTTGCGAGAGCTGGAGCTGGGCGTCGAAGTCGTCGCCGTGGCGGTGCAGCATCGACGTCATCCACCACGAAAAGTGCGTGCACCGCCAGACTCGCCGCAAAGCCGTCTCCGAGTACGCCGCCGCAAGCGTGTCGTCGCCGCGGAACGACGCCGTCAACGCGCGTGCCAGCAGCGCGACGTCGGCCACGGCCAGGTTCAGCCCCTTCGCCCCCGTCGGCGGCACGATGTGCGCGGCATCCCCGGCCAGGTACAGGTTCCCGTGCCGCATCGGCGTCGACACGAAACTCCGCATCGGCAGCACGCTCTTCTCCGTGATCTTGCCCGTCTGCAGCGTCCAGCCGGGGAACGCGAGCCGCGTGGACAGCGCCGTCCAGATCCGGTCGTCGCTCCACTCGGCGATGTCCTCGTCCGGCGCGACCTGCAGGTAGAACCGGCTCACCCGCGGCGAGCGCATGCTGTGCATCGCGAAGCCGTCCGGGTGCCAGGCGTAGACGAGCTCGTCGGCCGACGGCGCGACGTCGGCCAGCACGCCCAGCCACGCGAACGGGTACGCCCGCTCCCACACCTGAGCGTCCGGAATGGACAGCCGGCTCGGCCCGTGGAACCCGTCGCAGCCGACGACCACGTCCGCGTCGATCCGCCGCGCCGCGCCGTCCGCGTCGACGAAGGTCACGTACGGCGAGCCCGTCACGTCGTGCAGGGCGACGTCCGAAGCCGAGTAAAACGCCGGACGGCCCGCCTTCTCCCTCGCCACCATGAGGTCCTTGGTGACCTCGGTCTGCCCGTAGATCGTCACCGACCGGCCGACGAGGTCGACGAAGTCCAGGTGGTGCCGCTCGCCGGGCCACTGCAGGTGGATGCCGCGGTGCTCCATGCCTTCGGCGTCGAGCCGGTCGCCGAGGCCCACCGAGCGCAGCAGCTCGACCGTGCCTCCCTCGAGCATGCCCGCGCGGATGCGCGCCTGGACGTACTCGGGGGTCTGCCGTTCGAGCAGCACCGAGTCGACGCCTTCGAGGCCGAGCAGGTGGGACAGCAGCAGCCCGGCCGGGCCGGCGCCGACGATGACGACCTGGGTGCGCACGGCAACGTCCTTTCACGCGGAGACGTCGAGCATGGAACGCCCGCCGCGCGCACTCTACGACATTCTCATTCAGTGAGAGGAATTCCCCATCGCACGCGAGACCCCGCGCGCGGCGGCGCGCAACGCCGGGATCTGCATCCGCGCGTCCCGGTCGTTGGGCACGATCACCGACAGCGCCGCGACGACGGCACCGCCCGGCCCCCGCACCGGCACGGCGATGCCCGTCGTCTCTTCGTCGATGAACCCCGCGCAGAACGCGTAGCCGTCGCGCCGGACGTCGGCGAGGAACCGCCGCAGCCGCGCGGGGTCGGTCAACGTCGTGCGCCGGAACGCCTCCAGCGGGCCCGCCAGCACCTGTTCCTGCAGCTCGGCGGAGGCGTGGGCGAGCAGCACCAGCCCGGACGACGACGCGTGCAGCGGCAGCCGGCCGGCCACGCGCGTCACGTTCACGACCGCGCCAGGCGCCGACAGCCGCTCGACGAACAGCACTTCGCGGTCCTCCAGCACCGCGAGCTGGGTGTGGTGCCCGACGACGGCGTGCAGGTCCTCCATGAACGGCATCGCCGCTTCGCGAAGCCCGAGCGTCGGCGACGCGCGCGACGCGAGCTCCCACAACCGGACCCCCACGCGGATCCTCCGATCGGGGTCGCGGCGCAGCCAGCCGTGCCCCACCAGCTCGTCGACCAGCCGGGACGCGGTCGCGACGTGCAGGCCAGCCCGCCGCGCGATGTCGGTGACCCGCAGCGCCGGCGTGTCCGGCCCGAAGGTCTCGAAGATGCGGACGACGCGCGAGAGCACGGACTCTCCCTGCGCCGGCTTGGTCATGTCAGGCAGTGTGCCCCACCCGAGCGGGGCACACTGCCCGGCGTCACGGCAGCGAGTTCAGGAACGGCTCGTGGCTGTTCTGGAACTCCCAGTTGTAGTACTTGTCCCAGTTGATCGACCACGTCATCAGCCCGCGCAGCGCCGGCGACGTCCCGCCGCGCAGCGTGTACGAACCGCAGCCACTGCCCTTGACCAGGCAGTTCACCGCCGTCTGGACGTCCGCGGGCGACGTGTAGCCGTTGCCGGCGCTGACCGCCGCCGGCAATCCGATCGCGATCTGGTCCGGCCGCAGCCCGGGGAAGAACTGCCCGGTGTTCGCCACGGTGAAGCCGGCCTTGAGCATGTCGGTCATCGCGATGTGGAACTCGGGGCCACCCATGTTGTGGTACTGGTTGTCGAGGCCCATGACCGGGCCGGAGTTGTAGTCCTGGACGTGCAGCACGGTGAGCGCGTCCCGCAGCGCGTGGATCACCGGCAGGTAGGCGCCGGTCCGCGCGTCCCCGGCGCCCGAGCCGCCGTAGAACTGGTAGCCGACCTGCACGAAGAACGTTTCCGGCGCCATCGTGAGCACGAAACCCGAGCCGTACTTGGCCTTGAGCGACTTCAGCGCGGAGATCAGGTTGACGATCACCGGCGTGGTCGGGTTGCGGAAGTCGGTGTCGCCGGCGTTGAGCGAGAGCGAGTGGCCCTCGAAGTCGACGTCGAGGCCGTTGAGGCCGTATTTGTCGATGATCGCCGAGACGGAGCTGACGAACTTGTCGCGCGCGGCGGTGGTGGTCAGCTGGACCTGGCCGTTCTGCCCGCCGATGGAGATCAGGACCTTCTTGCCCTGCGCCTGCTTGGCCTTGATGGCGGCGGTGAAGTCCGCGTCGCTCTCGACGTTCGGGCATTCGGTGGCCGGGCAGCGGTTGAAGCGGATGTCCCCGGACGTGACGGACGTCGGCTCGCCGAACGCGAGATCGATGATGTCCCAGGCGGCGGGGACGTCGGCCATCCGGACGTAGCCGGAGCCGTTCGCGAAGCTGGCGTGCAGGTAACCGACGAGCGAGTGCTTCGGCAGGCCGGTGTCGACGCAGCCGGTGGTGGTCGCGCTGGTCGCCGGACTCTTCGGTGATTCACCTGCGGAGTTGTACGCGGCGACGGCGTAGCTGTGGGTTTCGCAGGCCTTCAGGCCTCCGATGGTGGCGCTGGTCCCGGTGACGGTCGCGACGGCGGTGCTGCCTTCGTAGACGCGGTACCCGGTGACGGTGCCGGCGGCGGCACCCCAGCTCAGCGCGATGGAGTTCGTGGTGGCTGTTGCTTGAGGGGTGCCGGGCGCACCGGGCGTGCCGGGGGTACTGCCGCCGGGACCGTCGAGGACGACGTCGTCGGCGTAGTAGGTGCCCGCGCCGTACCAGCCGTGGAGGTAGAGCTGGGCGGAGGTCTGGTTGCCGGTGGTGAAGGTGAGGGACAGCTGGTTGTAGGCGCCCGCGTTGCCGGACCAGGTGGAGGCGCCGCCGGTGATGCCGAGGTAGACGGGGTTCCCGCGCACCCAGGCGGAGACGGTGTAGGTGGTGTTCGGCTGAACGGACACGGTCTGCGAGCACTGGGCGTAGTCGGCGCCGACGGGCGTGGCGGCGAGGGCGTACCCACCACCGTGCACGGGCGTGCTGACGGCGGTCGCGTTGGCACAGGTCCAGCCGGAGAGCGAGCCGGCTTCGAAACCCGGGTTGGTGAGGAGGTTGGCCGCCTCGGCGGGACCGGCCGCGAGACCGGAGAGCGCGAGCACGAAGGCGGCGAGGGTTGCGGACAGTCTGGAACGCCTCATCGGGTCCTCCAGTCGGGGAGATACCGATATTGTCTAGACCAATATGTAAAATGTCCAGACCAACTAAGGGTGACGGCCGGCCGCGCGACACCGGTGACGGCCGGCCGCGCGGCGCCGGTGACGACCGGCCGCGCGGCGCCGATGCGGGTATACGTGCCCGGCTTGCGATGCAGTGAATGACTCATTCCTGGCACCGGACGCCAGGAA